>JAFAFY010000089.1 GCA_023423235.1 Pseudomonadota bacterium | reverse complement strand
ACCTGATGCAGGCGCGGCTGGCGGCAACCGAATCGGAACACCGCGCCGGTTACGCCGATGCCGCCGGTTTCATCGACGACCTGCGCCTGATCGAGGCCAGTCTGGCCACCCACGACGGCGCACATGCCGGTCTGTTCGCGCTGCAGCGCCTGCTGTGGCGCGCGCGCACCTTCGGCTTCCACCTGGCCGCGCTCGACCTGCGCCAAGATTCGGCGGTGCATGACGAGGTGCTGGGCAGGATCGATGGCGCGGACTGGAGCGCGCGCGGCGTGGAAGATCGGGTGACGCGCCTGCACGCGATGCTCGACGCGCCGCCCAAGGCCGGGGACGCCGCGTCGGACCCGGCCGTCGCCTCGACCCTGGGCGTGTTCCGCGCGGTGACCGACCTGCGCCGCAGCCATGGCCGCGATGCCACCGGCCTTTACATCATTTCGATGGCGCGCAGCGCCGCCGATGCGCTGGCGGTGCTGGCGCTGGCGCGCATCGCCGGCTGCATCGACGATGGCGAAGTGCCGCTCGACGTGGCGCCGCTGTTCGAGACCGTTGACGACCTGCAGGCCGCGCCCGCGGTGATGCGCCAGCTGTTCGACGATCCCCACTACCGCCGTCATCTCGCCGCACGCGGCGAGCGCCAGACCGTGATGCTGGGCTATTCCGACAGCGCCAAGGACGGCGGCCTGCTGGCCTCGCGCTGGGCGCTGCAGCGCACCCAGGTCGAGCTGACCGCGCTGGCCCGGTCCGCGGGCGTGCGCATCGTGTTCTTCCATGGCCGTGGCGGTTCGGTCAGCCGCGGTGGCGGCAAGACCGGGCGCGCGATCAATGCCGCGCCGCGCGGCTCGGTCGATGGCAGCCTGCGTGTCACCGAACAGGGCGAAGTCATCCATCGCAAGTACGGCATCCGCGCGCTGGCGCTGCGCAACCTGGAGCAGTCGACGGCCGCCGTGGTGCGGGCGACGCTGCGCCCGCGCCCGGCCGACCCGCGCGAGGACGCCTGGCGCGACATTGCCAGCGCCCTGGCCGAGGTCGGGCGCGCGCATTACCGCGCGCTGGTGCACGCGCGCGCGGATTTTCCCGACTATTTCCGCACGGTCACGCCGATCGACGTCATCGAGCGCCTGCAGATCGGCTCGCGCCCGTCGCGCCGGCGCGAGGGCGGCATCGACAACCTGCGCGCGATTCCCTGGGTGTTCGCCTGGACGCAGAACCGCTCCGGCCTGACCGGCTGGTACGGCATCGGCACCGCGCTGCAGCACGGCATCCAGGCCTACGGCCAGCAGGCCATGACCGAGATGGCGCGCGACTGGCCGTTCTTCCGCGCCGTGCTCGACGACGTGGAGATGCTGCTGGCCAAGACCGACATCGCCATCTTCGAGCGCTACTCTCAGCTGGCCGGCGATGCGCATGCGGCGTTCTTCCCCGGGATCCTCGAGGAGTGCCTGCGCACGCGCGATGCGATCCTGCTGCTCAAGGGCCAGGACGTGCTGCTGGCCGACGACTACCGCCTGCAGCTGTCGATCCGCCTGCGCAATCCCTATGTCGACCCGATCAGCCTGCTGCAGGTGGAACTGCTGCGGCGCTGGCGCGCGGGCGGACGCGAGGACGCGCAACTGCTGCGCGCGCTGGTCTCGACCGTGAACGGCATCGCTGCGGGGATCCAGAACACGGGGTGAGGGCGTTCATTGGCCAGGATCGAAACCATCCGGCCACAGGATGTACTGTCCGAACTTGCGGCTTTTCCGCAGTTCCGCGCCCAGTTCAATGCCCTTGGCGGTCGGCACTACGTCCTCGCCGCTTCGCTCGACGAATCCAGCCGCTTCGCAGCGTTCCAGGAACTCGCCGGTGTTCTTGAGCTTGAGTTTCGCAGCGATGCGGGAAGACGTCAGCTTCTTGTTTTCCTCGCCGCCTTCTTCATCAATGGCTGCTGCTGTCGGCTCCTCATGCCTGACCGTCTCGAGCGAGATGCGGACTTCTTCGCTGACGCGAATGATGCGCTGCGCTTCGTCGGCGACATCGCGATAGAGGTCCGCGTCCTCCTCGCGCGTGATCAGGATGCCCATCTCGTTGTTGTTTACCTGGCTGAATTCGTAGAGGTTCAGGCTGGTCACGATGGCGGCCGATTCGCTGAGATAGCACTTGGCGTGCAGATTGCGGCAGTAGCTGGTGCGCACGAAGCGCAGCGCATTGAGCCACTGGATTTCCGCGGGATGCAGCTCGTTCTTGCCATAGACGACGCGGATGTCGATCTTCATCCGGTCCTTGTCTTCAAGCAGTTCCTTGATCCTGTCGTTCAGTCGCAGGAACGGACTGATGAGGATCAGTTTGTCGCGGGCTCCCTTGATCAGTTCTTCGAGGTGGTAGGTGGTGCCGCTGGTATTGAGGAACTTCGCCATGTCGGTCCATGTCATTCGGGGCGGGCGCAGTATCGCGACATCGACGGTGAGGGTGCAACGACGTTGCCACCCGGCATCGCGGCGGCGCACACTCGATCGTCCTGTCGCGAGAGCCGCCATGAACGCTGATGACCTGGTTTTCTACACCAACCCCATGTCGCGCGGCCGCATCGTGCGCTGGATGCTTGAAGAGATCGGTCAGCCCTATCGCACCGAGGTGCTGGCCTATGGCGAGGCGATGAAGGCGCCCGCCTACCTGGCGATCAATCCGATGAGCAAGGTGCCGGCGATCACCCACCACGGCGTCGCGGTGACCGAAGCCGCGGCGATCTGCGCCTACCTGGCCGATGCCTTCCCTGCGGCCGGGCTGGCGCCTGCGGTGGATGCGCCGCTGCGCGGGGCCTACTACCGCTGGCTGTTCTTCGCCGCCGGTCCGCTGGAGGCGGCGGTGTCGGCGAAGGCGATGGACCTGCTGGCACCGGCCGAGCGCGCCGGCATGGTCGGCTATGGCAGTTTCGAGCAGGTGGTCGCCGCGCTGGAACTTGCCGCGCAGAGTGCCGATCCGTGGTTGCTGGGCGCGCAGTTCAGTGCCGCAGACGTCTACCTCGGCAGCCAGATCCTGTGGGGCCAGGCGTTCCGCACCCTGCCCGGGCGCCAGGCATTTGCCGAATACGGCGCGCGACTGCAGCAACGGCCGGCCTACCAGCGGGCGACGGCGATCGACGACGCGTTGCGCGGCGAGGCGGGCTGACCCGTCTCCTGTTGCAGGCGCCGCGTCCAGCGGAAGTGCCGGGCGCGTTGCCTGTCCCCCGTGCATCCCGCAGGCCGGGATCACCACCCGGCCATGGCCGTTCCGTGCGCGGAGTGAGACTGTTGGCGCGCGCTGGGTCTGCGGCCGTGCAGTGGACCGCGGGGATGCGCATGGCGGCCGATGCCGGTATACTCACCCCCAGTATTTTCCACGCCCGGCGCCCGACCCGATGCCGCACTCGCCCGAAGAAAAGAAACGCGTCCTGACCCGCGTGCGCCGCATGCGCGGGCAGCTGGACGCGCTCGAGCGTGCGCTCGAGGCCGGCGCGGATTGCGCGCCGGTGCTGCAGCAGATCGCGGCCCTGCGCGGCGCGGTCAACGGCCTGATGGCGGGCGTGCTGGAAAGCCACCTGCGCGAGGAGCTGGCGCAGGCATCCGCCACCCCGGCGCAGCGCCAGGCCTCGATCGACGATGCGGTCGCGCTGGTGCGCTCGTACCTGCGCTGACTTTTCCCCAAAACCCGACACTCCGGAGTCCAGCATGAAATCACGTGCCGCCGTTGCCTTTGCCGCGGGCGAACCGCTGCAGATCGTCGAGATCGACGTCGCCCCGCCCAAGGCCGGCGAGGTGCTGGTCAAGATCACCCACACCGGCGTCTGCCATACCGATGCGTTCACCCTGTCGGGCGACGACCCGGAGGGCCTGTTCCCCGCGGTGTTGGGCCATGAGGGCGCGGGCATCGTGGTCGAGGTGGGCGAGGGCGTGACCAGCGTGCAGCCCGGTGACCATGTGATTCCGCTCTACACCGCCGAGTGCGGCGAGTGCCTGTTCTGCAAGTCCGGCAAGACCAACCTGTGCGTGGCCGTGCGCGCGACCAGGGCAAGGGCGTGATGCCCGACGGCACCACGCGTTTCTCCTACAACGGCCAGCCGATCTACCACTACATGGGCTGCTCGACCTTCAGCGAGTACACGGTGGTCGCCGAAGTGTCGCTGGCCAAGATCAACCCCGAGGCCAATCCCGAGCACGTCTGCCTGCTGGGCTGCGGCGTGACCACCGGCATCGGCGCGGTGCACAACACCGCCAAGGTGCAGCCCGGCGACAGCGTGGCGGTGTTCGGCCTGGGCGGGATCGGTCTTGCGGTGATCCAGGGCGCGCGCCAGGCGAAGGCCGGCCGCATCTTCGCCATCGACACCAACCCGGCGAAGTTCGAACTGGCGAAGGCATTCGGCGCCACCGACTGCATCAATCCCAAGGACCATGACAAGCCGATCCAGCAGGTGATCGTCGAGCTGACCGGCTGGGGCGTGGACCACAGCTTCGAGTGCATCGGCAACGTCAACGTGATGCGCGCGGCGCTGGAATGCGCGCACCGCGGCTGGGGCCAGAGCGTGATCATCGGCGTGGCCGGCGCCGGCCAGGAGATCAGCACGCGGCCGTTCCAACTGGTCACCGGGCGCAGGTGGCTGGGCACCGCGTTCGGCGGGGTCAAGGGCCGCTCGCAGCTGCCGGGGATGGTCGAGGATGCAATGAAGGGCGAGATCCAGCTCGAACCCTTCGTCACCCACACCATGCCGCTGGACGACATCAACGC
>JAFAFY010000325.1 GCA_023423235.1 Pseudomonadota bacterium | reverse complement strand
ACATCGAACCGCGCTAGTCGTAAAACCGGCGACCGGTCATGCCGAACGCGCCGCCGCGCGTGGGAAAGGCGAACCACAGGGCTGCCGTCGCAACCTCCGCGGCAGTCAGCGCTCCAGCACCAGTTGCGGATCGATGCGGACATCGAACCGCGCCAGTCGGAAAACCGGCGCCCGGTCATGCCGAACGCGCCGCCGCGCGTGGGAAAGGCGAACCACAGGGCTGCCGTCGCAGCCTCCGCGGCAGTCAGCGCTCCAGCACCAGTTGCGGATCGATGCGGACGTCGAACCAGTTCATCCCCCAATGCAGATGCGGCCCGGTCGCGCGCCCGGTGGCACCGACGGCGCCGATCACCTGGCCCTGCTGCACGCGGTCGCCGGGTTTGACGTCGATGCGCGAGAGGTGCAGGAAGTTCGAACTGATGCCGTGGCCGTGGTCGAGCAGCACCGTGCCGCCGGTGAGGTACAGGTCGGGGCGGGCGAAAGTGACAATGCCCGCTGCCGGTGCCTGGACCGGGGTGCCGGTGGGCGCGGCGATATCCATGCCCGAATGCGGTGATCCGGGCTGGCCGTTGTAGGACCGGGCGCGGCCGAAGCGGCCGCTGATGCGGCCCTCGACCGGGCGGATGAAGCCGTTGCCGAAATCGACCCGGGCGTCATCGCGCACGCGGGCCTCGGTGACCTGCGCCTGTTCGCGGCGGATGCGCTCGGCGATCGCTGGCGGCGGATTCACCGTGGCCGGTGGCACGCCGTTGACGCGCTCGACCGGCCAGTCGCGCGGGGTGATGGTGATCGATGCGGTATCGCGGCCGCCATCGGGCCGGAGTATCTCGACCTGCACCGGGCCTGCCTCGTCGCGGCCGACGCCAAGCACCACGGTGCCGTAGTCGCTGACCCGCAGCGCGCGGTCGCGATAGGTGACCCGGCTGCCGGCGGGCACCTTGCCGATGACCAGGCTGCCTTGCTGCACCTGCGCCGGAAAACGCAGGTCGGCAGGCGCTTGGGCGCGCACGGACGCAGCGGAAAGCAGCAGGGCCGATGCCAGCAACAGGGCGGTGGGAAGAATGCGCGTGGTGGTCATCGGGGCGTGTCGTCTTGGCATGCGGAAGCGTCCGGACCTCTCTCGCGGCACGGTGGCGCAGCGGGTGGGGCGCGCATGGAACTTGTGGGCGGTGCGGGGTCAGCGCGCGAAGGCAAGTCGCTGCCCGGCGGGATCGCCGACCAACTGCACGCCGTCCCAGGCCAGTTGCCCGTTGACCCAGGTCGAGGCGATGCGTGAGCGGAACGTGGTGCCCTCGAATGGCGACCAGCCGCATTTCGACAGCACCTGCTCGCGGGTCACGGTGAACGGCGTGTCCTCCACCAGCACCAGGTCGGCGAAGTAGCCCTCGCGCAGGAAACCGCGTTCGGCCACGTCGAACAGCTGCGCCGGGGCATGCGCGAACTTCTGCACCACGCGGGTGATGTCGAAGTGGCCCTCGTGCACGCATTCCAGCGCGGCCACCAGCGCGAACTGCACCAGCGGCAGGCCGCTGGGCGCGCGGGTGTAGGGGTTGTGCTTCTCGGCCAGCGTATGCGGGGCGTGGTCGGTCGCCAGCACGTCGATGACGTCCTCGGCCAGCGCACGCAGCAGCGCCTCGCGGTCGGCCGGGTCCTTGATCGCGGGGTTGCACTTGATCAGATGGCCCAGGCGCGCGTAGTCGCGACGGTCAAAGCGCAGGAAATGGATGCAGGTCTCGGCGGTGATGCGCTTGCGCACCTTGCCCTCGGCATCGACCAGCGGGCCACGCTCGAACAGCGCCAGCTCGTCGGCGGTGGAGATGTGCAGCACGTGCAGGCGGGTGTCGTGCCGGCGCGCCAGCGACAGCGCGAGCTGGTTCGATTTCATGCAGGCTTCGCGCGAGCGGATGTCCGGGTGGCATTCGGCCGGAATGTCGTCGCCGTACTTCGCCACGTACTGCTTCTGCAGGGCGTCGATCATCGGCGTGTCCTCGCAGTGCGTGATGATCGGCACCGGGGTTTCGCGGAAGATCGCGTCCAGCGTGTCGGGATCGTCGACCAGCATGTTGCCGGTCGAGGCACCCATGAACACCTTGATGCCCGGCGCGGTGCGCGGATCGAGCGTGCGCACGTCGGCCAGGTTGTCGTTGCTGGCGCCAAGATAGAAACCGTAGTTGGCGCGGGCGCGGCCGTGGGCGCGGTCGTACTTGTTCTGCAGCGCGGCCGCATTCAGCGTCGGCGGGCTGGTGTTGGGCATGTCCATGAAGCTGGTCAGCCCGCCGGCGACCGCGGCCGCCGATTCGGTGGCCATGTCGGCCTTGTACTCCAGCCCCGGCTCGCGGAAGTGCACCTGGTCGTCGATCATGCCCGGCAGCAGCCAGCGGCCGGCGGCGTCGACCACCTGGTCGCCGGCCTGCGGCGTCAGGCCGCTGCCGATCGCGGCGATACGGCCATCGGCGCCGATGCGCAGGTCGCCTTCGGTGATCCGGCCCTCGTTCACGAGGCGGGCATTGAGGATCAGGGTGTCGCTCATCGCTTGGACTCCTGGTTCGGCATCGGCACCGGGTCGTGGCCGCCCGGGTGCAGAGGATGGCAGCGTCCGAGCCGACGGGCCGCCAGCCATGTGCCCTTCAGGGCGCCATAGCGGGCGATGGCGATCATCGCGTACTCGGAACACGTGGGATGGAAGCGGCAGCGCTGGCCCAGCATCGGGCTGATCCAGCGCTTGTAGCCGCGCAGCAGGACAATCAGGAAGCGCTCGATCACGGCAGGCCGGCGGGGGCGATGAATTGGGCACCCGGTTCCGGTTGCCGCTGCAGGGTTTGCAGGGTATAACACCCCGCTTCCCCGTCCAAGGGAATGACAAGGAACGCAGCACGTGGCAGTCAAGAAAACCGCGAAAAAGGCCGTCAAGAAGGCCGCCAAGCCCGCCGCCAAGGCGCCTGCGAAGAAGGCCGTGGCTGCGAAGAAACCGGCACCTGCCAAGGCGCCGGCCAGGAAGGCGGTGAACAAGCCGGCCACCAGTCCGGCAGTTGCCAAGAAGAAGACGGCTGGCGGCAAGCCCACCGCCGGCAAGCCTGCTGCCGGGAAGGCGCCGGCGGGCAAGGCTGCGTCCGCCAGCAAGACGGCGGTCAGCAAGACCGTCGCAGCTGCCAGGAAGCCGGCCAAGGCGACCAAGGCGGCCACGCCGAAGGCTGCGGCGGCCAAGCCCGCAACCGGCAGGAAGCCGGCAGCGAGCGCCAAGCCGGCCAGGTCGGCCAAACCCGTGCAGGCCAGTGCGCCTGCAAAGCCGGCCGCCAAGGCGGCGCCGGCGAAGAAGCCCGCCGCGTCTGCGGCGGTCGCCAAGCCGGTGGCCAAGAAGGCCGCACCGGCGAAATCGGTGTCCAGCAGTGCACCGGCAACGCCTGCGGCGGTGAAGACGCCGCCCGCAAAGGCAGCGCCGGCGCCCGCACCGGCCGCCCGGAAATCCGCGGCGCCCGCGCCGCGCGCACGTCCCGCGGGCAAGGTTGCCGTCGCGGTCGTCGCGCGCCAGGCCGAGCCCGCACCGAAAACCAAGGTGAAAGTGGTGTCGTACAAGACTGATGAAGAAACCGGCCGTCCGATCGTTCCGGCCGGCTACAAACCCTCGGCCGACGAGGAGTACATGAGCCCGTTGCAGCTGGAGTATTTCCGCCAGCGGCTGCTGCAGTGGCGCGCGGACCTGGTGGAGGAATCCAAGCAGACCATCGAGAACCTCAAGGACGAAGTGCGCGATGTCGGCGACGAGGCCGAGCGCGCCACCCGCGAGACCGAGAACTCGCTGGAACTGCGCACCCGCGACCGCTACCGCAAGCTGATCGGCAAGATCGACAGCACCCTCAAGCGCGTGGACTCGGGCGAATACGGCTACAGCGTGGATTCGGGCGAGGAGATCGGCCTGGACCGCCTCGAGGCGCGCCTGACCGCCGAGCGCACCATCGACGAGCAGGAGCGCTGGGAGCACCTGCAGAAGCAGATGGGGGATTGATCGGGGGGCGGTGATTGGTGATTGGTGATTGGTGATTTGAAAAAGCGGGTCTCCGACGCCTGATCCTTGCAGAAAAGTCCGCCATCCGGCGGGCTTTTCGTTTGCGGGGCCGCGCTTGCGAATCACCAATCAGGAATCACGGCTCTCAAGTCAGCTCGCGCAGATCCAGCCGCCGCAGCTTCGGCGCCAGCTTCGCGGTCGCGCCGACCACGCCCATGGTGACGAAGCCGCCCAGTACGACCGCCGGCACCAGCCCCAGCAGGCGCGCCATCGAGCCCATGTAGAACGCGCCGATCTCGTTGGACGAACCGACGAACAGGCCATTGATCGACGACACCCGGCCACGCATGTGGTCCGGCGTGGACAGCTGCATGATCGTCGAGCGCATCACCACCGACACGCCATCGCACATGCCCGACAGCAGCAGGAAGAACGCCGACAGCCAGAACGCGGTCGACAGGCCGAAGCCGATCATGCAGGCGCCGAAGCCCGCCACGGCCACCAGCAGCACGCGCCCGGCGTTGCGCTGGATCGGATGGCGGGCCAGCCAAACGCCCATCGCCACCGCGCCCAGCGCCGGGGCGCCGCGCAGGATGCCCAGGCCTTCTGGGCCGTAATGGAGGATGTCGTGGATGAAGGCCGGGGCCAGCGAGATCGCGCCGCCGAACAGCACCGCGAACATGTCCAGCGCCAGTGCGCCCAGCAGCACCTGGTGGCCGAACACGAAGCGCGCGCCCTCGGCGATGCTGGCGAAGATCGGGTCGCGCTGCGGCTGCCGCGGCGGTTCGCTGACCTGCATGCGCGCCAGGATCACGACCACGGCAAGCGCCAGCAGCGCGGCCAGCGCGAACACCGCGGGAATGCCGATCGGCTTGATCAGTGCGCCGCCGATCGCCGGCCCCAGTACCAGTGCGCTCTGGAACACGATGCTGCCCAGGCTCGCGCCACGCGCGTACTGGGTGCGTGGCAGGATGCGCGCGAACAGGGCGTTGTAGACCGGGCCGAGGAACGCGCGGACCATGCCGGTCAGCATGATCGGCAGGTACAGCAGCCAGACGCCGCCTTCGATCACGCCCAGCACCAGCAGCGCCAGCAGCAGCGGGGTGACCGCCAGTCCCGCGGCCGCGGCCATGCCCAGCCGGCGCCGCGGCAACTGGTCGACCAGATAGCCGGCGAACGGCGCCACGCAGAAGTAGGGCAGCACCTCGGCCAGGCCGATCAGGCCCAGCATCCACGGGTTGCGGGTCTGCTCGTAGATGTACCAGCCCACGGTGACCGCGACGATCTGGTAGGACAGGATCGTGCAGATGCGGTAGCCCAGCAGCGCGCGGAAGTTGCGGTTGCGCAGGGGCGCGGCGCGGCTGCTGTCGTGGTCGTCGTCGGGGGCGTCGCGCGGAGTGGCGGGGCTGGTCACTGCAGCGCGGTCTGCGCCTGCGCGCGGATGAAGGCCAGCAGCGCCGCCAGGCCGTTGCTGCGGGTCGGCGACAGGTGTCTGGCCAGGCCGATGTCGCCGATGTAGGACGGGTCGGTATCGACGATCTCCTGCGCGCTGCGGCCCGAGTACACGCGCAGTGCCAGGTAGATCAGCCCCGAGACGATGGCCGAGTCGCTGGCGGCAGCGAAGTCGAGGCGGCTGGCGTCGCCGGAGGGCACGATCCACACCATCGACTGGCAACCGTGCAGGCGGTGCTGCTCGGTGCGGTCCTGCTCGGGGAAGGGCGGCAGCTTGCGGCCCAGGTCGATCAGGTACTGGTAGCGCTCGGACCAGTCGCCGAAGAAGGCGAACTCCTCGGCGATGGCGCGCTGCGCCTCGGCGGGCGTGGGTTCGAGCGGGAACGGGGTTGCGGTCACGACGGGCGGGTACCGGTTGTGGGGGCTTGGCCGGCAATTTTGACGGATGCGGGCGCAAAACGCCCGTGATGCGCCCGGCCACTGCCCTGCGCTCGGCCCGCAGGTCGCGCCGCGGCGTGTGGTCTCGTGCATTCCAAAGGTGCACGCGCTTGCCGCATCATCGGCGTCCGACGTTCCACGCACCGCGGTGCCTGGATCCCTTGCCGCCGTACCCGGGAGCCGCCATGGCGAACGCGATCGTCTGGTTCCGCAATGACCTCCGGCTGGACGACAATCCCGCGCTGCGCGCCGCCCTCGATGCCGGACTGGCGCCGGTATGCGTGTACATCCATGCGCCGGACGAGGCCGGCGACTGGGCGCCGGGCGCGGCGTCCAACGCCTGGCGACACCGCTCGCTGGCGGCGCTCGATGCCGCGCTGCGCCGGCGCGGCAGCCGGCTGCGACTGTTCCACGGCCCGACGCTGGCCACGCTGCGCACCCTGGTCGACACCTGCGAGGCCGAGGCGGTGTTCTGGAACCGGCGCTACGAGCCGGCGATCGAGCAGCGGGACGCGAAGATCAAGCGCAGCCTGCGCGGCGCCGGCCTGCGCGCCGAAAGCCACGACGGCGCCCTGCTGTTCGAGCCGTGGACGCTGCAGACCGGGCAGGGTGGTCCGTACAAGGTGTTCACCCCGTTCTGGCGCAAGGCGCTGGCGTCCTGGCAGTTGCAGATGCCGTGGCAGGCACCGGGCACGCTGCCGAAGGTCGACGCCGGCCCGCATGGGGTTGCGCTCGACGACCTGCGGCTGTGCCCGGACCGCGACTGGGATGCCGGGTTCTGGGAGGCGTGGGTGCCTGGAGAAGCCGGCGCCCGGGAGATGCTGGACGTGTTCATCGATGGCGCGCTGCGCGGCTACCGGCAGGGCCGCGACCGCGCCGACCAGACCGGCACCTCGCGGCTGTCGCCGCACCTGCATTTCGGCGAGATCGCGCCGTGGCGGGTGGTCGCGGCGCTGGAGGCCGTGCGCAGCGCCGGCACCGAGGCCGACATCGACGGGTATATCCGCCAGCTGGGCTGGCGCGAGTTCGCCCACCACCTGCTGCACCATTTCCCGACCACGCCGGTGGAGAACTTCAACCCGCGCTTCGACGGCTTCGCCTGGGCGCGCCGCAACGGTGCGCAACTGGAAGCCTGGCGCACGGGCAGGACCGGAGTGCCGATCGTCGATGCCGGCATGCGCGAGCTCTGGCACACCGGCTGGATGCACAACCGCGTGCGCATGGTCGTGGGCAGCTGGCTGTGCAAGCACATGCGCATGCACTGGCACGAGGGCGCGCGCTGGTTCTGGGACACACTGGTGGATGCGGACCTGGCCAACAACACCCTGGGCTGGCAGTGGATCGCCGGCACCGGCGCCGATGCCGCGCCTTATTTCCGCGTGTTCAACCCGGTGACCCAGGCGCAGAAGGTCGACCCCGACGGCCGCTACATCGCGCGTTGGTTGCCCGAGCTTGCCGGCCTGCCGCTGCCGCTGCGCTTCAGCCCCTGGCAGGCGCCCGCGCAGCTGGCGCGGCATGCGCCGGACTACCCGCGGCAACCCATCGTCGATCTGGCCAGGGGCCGCGACGGCGCGCTGGCGGCCTACCAGGCCACGCGTTGAACGCAGCGCGTTGGCCGTGCCCAAGGCCGTGGCTCGAACCGGACAGGCCACGTTCGCCGCTTGCCCAATTTTTCCTGAATAGGCGTTGCGGCCGTCACTCCGCATGCATTGCCGGCGGGGTAAGGTCGCCCCCGTTCATCCGGTGCACGGCCCGGCCGTCCACCTCCTATCGCCGACATCCATGCACTGAGGAGATTCCGATCATGGGCCAACCGACCACCGTCCGTTCGACCAGCCTGATCACCACCGCGATCGCGGGCGCGCTGTTGCTGACCAGCTGCGCCAGCTACACCGGCCAGACCAATGCGCCGGACGACCCCAACCGCACCCGCAACAACGCCCTGATCGGCGCCGGTATCGGCGCGGTCGCCGGCCTGCTCAGCGGTTCGGACGCCACCGAGCGCCGCCAGCGCGCGATGGTTGGCGCCGGCGTGGGCGGCCTGGCTGGTGGCGCGATCGGCGCCTACCAGGACCGCCAGGAGGCCGCGCTGCGCCAGCAGACCCAGGGCACCGGCATCCAGGTCGACCGCGAGGGCGACGTCATCAAGCTCAACCTGCCCGACGGCGTGACCTTCGACTTCGGCAAGGCCGACCTCAAGGCGCAGTTCTACCCGGCGCTCAACAACGTCGCCCGCACCCTGCAGGAGTACGACCAGACCATCGTCGAGGTCTCCGGCCACACCGACAGCGTGGGCAGCGACGCCGTCAACCAGCGCCTGTCGCAGCAGCGTGCCGACGCGGTGGGCAACTACCTGATCGGCCAGGGCCTGCTGCGCCAGCGCTTCGAGATCGTCGGTTTCGGCAAGACCCGCCCGATCGCCGACAACAGCACCGACCAGGGCCGTGCGCTCAACCGCCGCGTCGAGATCCGGGTGATCCCGCTGCAGTCGTAAGTCTTGTCGTCCGATGTGTCAGGGAACAGGCCGCGCATGTCGCGGCCTGTTCCGTTTCCGGGCTGTCGTGATGCCGTGTGTTTCTTGCCTCGGAGCGCATGCCTGCGCGTGCCCGGATGCTCAGCCCGGCTGCTGCGCCGGCGCCGACACGGGCTGCGGTGCCTGGGCCTTGGCCCGGCTGAGCAGGGCATGCAGCATTTCGGTCGACAGCCCGTGCAGCACCAGGCGGAAGCCGGCGCGCAGCGTGGTCAGCGGCACCAGCGGATGCTTGTTGTTGAGGAACACCAGGTAATCGGGCCGCTGCAGCAGAGTGGAGGCGTAGATGCCGACGATCTCGTCGAGCTGCAGCGAATTGGTCGCGCGCCAGAAATCGTTGTCGGTCAGGAACAACTGGTAGACCGGGGTATAGACCTCGATCGCGGTCTGCAGGTCGATGAAGTTGGTCCAGCGCCGCGGCATGTCCTCCAGCCGCAGGTCGGGCTGTCGGATCATCGTGAAATCCAGCGTCTCCGGCGGCTGGACCGGCTGGCCGGCCAGTTCGCGGTTGAGGTTGATGATGAAGTTGAACAGGTTGAGGTCGTGCTGCAGGAACACGTCGTCGCGCAGCGCGGCGATGTCGGGCGGCGTCAGCGGCTGCGAGGGCAGTTCGCGGTCGGGCAGGGCGTTGCGGCCAATGAAGGCCAGCACCTGCGAGCCGAGGTGGAAATGGCGCAGGATCAGCCAGTTGGCCTCGGGACTGACGAAGGTGGTCATGCCCCAGACGATGGTGCGGTGCAGCCATTTCGACGAGGTGAAGCGCTTGGGCAGGACGATCTTCAGCAGCTGGATCAGCACGATCGACAACCGCGCCAGCGGCCGCACCACCGGCAGCACGAACTGGCGCGAGCGCGAGGCCGCGTCGGTCAGCCAGGCGCGCTTGACGTCGTCGGCCAACGGCCCGCTGGCGTCGAGGTAGAGCGCCAGCCAGGGGTTGGGGTCGCGCGGGTCGTGCGCGGCGTCCAGCCAGTTCTCGGTCCTGCTCATCGGGTGGCTCCTCGGGCCGCGTCGGGGCGCGGCCGTTCGATGGCGGACATTGTGCCGGAGTGCATGCGCGGACTTCAGCCGCGCCGGATCATCGCCAGCTGGCGCGCATACAGCACCGCGACATGGCGGGCGTCGTCGAGGATCTCCTCGGCCGCCTCACGCCCGCCGATGCCGATGGCCACCTCCAGGGCCTGCAGCCAGCGCTGCAGGTGGGCAACGTCGTTCTCGCCGTGGTAGGCGAGGAAGCGGAAGCTCCTGCCCAGCCAGCCCAGGCGCTGGCGCAGCAGCGGCAGCAGCGCCGGCACGATGCGCTGGCCGGTGCCCTCGATGATGTACATCGCGCCCAGCAGGCCGACGGCGTCGGGCTGCGCGGCGCGCGCGTGCAGATAGGCGTTGAGCGCCTCGCCGCCGGGGTTGCGGCGCAGCGCGTCGAGGGCGTCGACCCGGCCGCCGGCGTTGCGGTAGTCCTCGAACAGCACGTTGTAGTCGTACTGCTCGTCGTCGGCGTGGTGGTGCACGGTCTCGCGCAGCACCGCGTACTTCGGCGTGAGGTGGTCGGCCGCCTCGCGCATCCACAGGCTGCCTTCGCGGACCTGCGGCACCCATTGCTCCATCCAGCCGACATAGTCGGCCTTGCCGACGCTGCCGTCGCGGATGCTGCGCACCAGCGGCGTCTGCCAGACCCGGCTGCGGTAGTCGTGCCAGACCAGTGCCAGTTCGCGCAGCAGGCGGGCGACCTCGGGCAGTTGGGTGTCCGGGTCGGGGCTGTGCGGCGGTGGCGGCAGGTCGGCGTCGTCGACAGCGCTGTCCGCAGCGGCGGGCGTGACGGCCGCGGGCCGCGGCGCGGCCGGGGTTGCGGCATTGCCGGCCGCGACCACGGTCAGGGTGGCGAAGGCCACGCTGAACTGGCCCGATTCGGGCACGAACAGCAGGATGCGCTCGCCCGGCCGCGGCCGGCGTTCGCGCAGGAAGTCATGCAGCATGGTGAAGATCGACGCCGAGCCCAGGTTGCCGCGGAAGGCCAGGTTGCTGTACCAGCGCGCCTCGGGGATCTCCAGTTGCGCCAGCTGCAGGCACTGGCGCACCACCGGGGCGAATTTCTGTGACGAGTAGTGGCACAGGAAATGGTCGACCGCGGCCGGCTCGATGACCCCGGCCTCGGCCAGGCGGACGTACTCGTGGGTGGCGACATCGAACAGCTGCGGCAGCAGGCGGATGTCCTGGCGCAGCAGCATTGCGCCGTCGGCGTCGGCGGCGCTGAAATCGGGATAGTCGCCCCAGCGCCGGCCCCCGGCCGACAGCCCGGCCTGCATGCACAGCGGCAGTTCGCCGGAGAACGACTTCAGGTGCAGGCTGTCGAGCCGCAGGGCAATGCCGGTCGCGGGCAGGGTCCGCGACAGGCGCCAGGCGCCGGCGCCGTCGGACAGCATCCAGCGCAGGAAGTGGGCATCGAAATCGGCGTTGTAGCCGGCCGGCGCGAAGCGCGAACGCTTGAACAACCGCGAGGGAAACTCGGCCGCGGCCACCAGCGCCTCGCGGTGGCTGCCGGCCTGCAGCGCCAGCGCGGCGTGGTGCAGCGCGGCCATGCCCGAGGCGCAGACGCCGTGGTGGCTGGCGGTGGTCAAGGGCGGCGCGCCGAGTTCGGCCTGCACCTGGTTGGCGAATCCCGGCAGGATCAGGTCGCCGCAGGACGAAGCCGCGGCCAGCAGGTCGATGCCCGACAGCGCGGACGCATCACCGCCGATGCAGTCGCGCACCGCCGCGGCGGCCAGCTGCGCGGTGCTGTGGGTGCTGTTGCCCTCGGTATCCAGGGCGTAGTGGCGGGTGCGGATGCCGTTCTCGCCGAGGATCCGGCGCTTGATCCGCGGCGACATCGCATTGAGCGGGGCGATGTAGTCGTCGATGCGGTCGTTGTCGATCGCCTCGCCGGGGAAATACGCACCGGTCGCGGTGACGTAGACATCCTCGAATCGCATGGGCCGGCCTGTCGGGGAGGGGAGGCCGTTATACCCGAGACCGCGGGCGAAGCCATCCCGCAGGCTGCCGCCGCGCGCCCTCAGGCCAGGGCCAGGGCGGCGATGCCGCCGCCGCTGCCGCTGAGGTGCTCGTAGAGGATGAAGCCGCCGATGCCGATCAGGATCAGACCGCCGGCGATCTCCGCCCGTCGCCCCGCAATGGTGCCCAGCACCCGGCCCAGCAGGATTCCGGAGGTCACCATGACCAGGGTGCAGATGCCGATGATGGCGGCGACCAGGCCGATGCTGACATCCAGGAAGGCCAGGCCCACACCGACCGCCATCGCGTCGATGCTGGTGGCAAAGCCGGTGGCGGCCAGGTTCCAGAAACCGTGGCGCCGCGGCGCTTCGTCCTTGGAGTTGGCCGGATCCTCGCCCTTCAGGCCGGAGACGACCATGCGTCCGCCGAGCAGCAGCAGCAGGCCGAAGGCGATCCAGTGGTCCCAGGTGGTGACGTAGGCGGCGGCCGCCAGGCCGAGGGCCCAGCCGATGACCGGGGTCAGGCCCTCGATGACGCCGAAGATCAGGCCCGCGCGCAGGGCATCGGGAAACCGCGGGGCGCGCATCGCCGCGCCCTTGCCGATCGCCGCGGCGAAGGCATCGGTGGACATGGCGAAACCGAGCAGCAGGATCGACAACAGGGACATCGGGACTCGCAGGGCCGGGCGGTGTGGACGAACGGCATTCCGGTGCGCCCAACCTCCGTTGCGCCGGCATGCCGCTGGTCTCGCCAACCTCGACAGGTGGCCTGCGCCACGGCCGCAACGGGCCGAGTGTGTTGACGCAGGCGCTTCCGCGGTGCGGAAGCCGGCTACTCCCCAAGGGAGCGCGCATGCTAGCAGCGGCGCCGCATCGATGCACACATATAGCCTCAGGTATGTCTTATAGGTATCTGAAACCAAAAGACATGGAGTGCGACCTGCATGCACCGGCGCGCACGCGGTGCTGGCGCGCAGCCCCATGCTGGAGTACATATGTACTCCATGATCGACCCCGCCTCCCGACGCAGCCGCATCCTCGCTTTCATCCGCCAGCGGGTCGCCCAGCAGGGCCAGCCGCCGACGCTGGCCGAGATCGCGGCCGCCTGCGGCCTGGCCTCGCGCGGGGCGGCGCGCAAGCACGTGCAGGCACTGGCCGAAGCCGGGCTGATCACGGTCACCGCCGGCCAGGCCCGCGGTATCCGCCCGGTCGGCATGCAGGCGACTGCCACATTGCTGCAGGTGCCGGTACTGGGCCGGGTGGCCGCCGGCCTGCCGATCGGCGCCGACGAAGGCCTCGCCGACACCCTGGCGCTGGATCCACGGCTGTTCGCCCAGCCGCCCGACTATCTGTTGCGGGTGCAGGGCGACTCGATGATCGACGACGGCATCCTCGACGGTGACCTTGTCGGGGTGCGCCGCGCCGCGGACGCGCACGATGGCCAGACCGTGGTCGCGCGGCTCGATGGCGAGCTGACCATCAAGCGCCTGCGGCGGCGCGGCACTGTGCTGCAGTTGCTGCCACGCAACCCCGCCTATGCCCCGATCGAGGTCGGCGCCGACCAGGCGTTCGCGATCGAGGGCGTGTTCTGCGGCCTGGTGCGCCGGGGCTGACATGGGCGCGGTGGTGGCACTGGATGCGCTGTTCGAGGGACAGCGGCTGTGGAAGGGGCGGCCCCGGGTCGCGTTGCCGGCCGGCGAGCAGCCCACCGGCCATGCCGCGCTCGATGCCACGCTGCCGGCCCGCGGCTGGCCGCCGGCGGCATTGACCGAACTGCTGCCGGAGACCGACGGCATCGGCGAACTGCAACTGCTGTGGCCGGCGCTGGCGCGGCTGTCGCAGGCGGGCGAGCGCGTGGTGCTGGTGGCGCCGCCGTACCGGCCGTTCGCGCCGGCCTGGCAGGCCGCCGGCATCGACCTGCGGCAGTTGCAGGTCGTCGCGGCCGACTGCCCGCGCGATGCGCTGTGGGCCACCGAACAATGCCTGCGTTCTGGCAGCTGCGGCGTGGTGCTGTGCTGGCCGCCCGTGGCTGACGACCGCGCCCTGCGCCGGTTGCAGGTCGCGGCCGAGACCGGCCGCACCCTGGCCTTCGCCACCCGGCCCGCCAGCGCGGCGCGCAATCCCTCGCCGGCGGCGCTGCGTATCGCGATCGACGCGCGTCCGCGGCAACTGCGCATCCTCAAGTGCCGCGGCGGACTGGCACCGCCCCGGCCTCTGCCCCTGACAGCGCCAGCGGGCGGGTGAGTGGCACATGCGCTGGGCCTGCATCCTGCTGCCGCAGCTGGCGCTCGACGCCGTGCTGCGACGCCGCGACGATTCCGCGGACACGCCGCTGGCGCTGGTCGCCGGGCCGGCGCAGCGGCGCGTGCTGCATGCGGTGAACCCGGCCGGACGTGCGCGCGGCCTGCGTCCCGGCCAGACCCTGATGGCCGCGCGGGCACTGGCGGGCGAACTGGTGGTACTCGACCACGACCCGGACGCCGCGGCGCGCTGGCAGCGGTTCCTGGCCGCCTGGGCCTACCGTTTCAGTTCCCAGGTCAGCCTGGCGTTTCCGCATGCGCTGGTGCTGGAAGTGCAGGCCAGCCTCGGCCTGTTCGGCCCCTGGCCGCGGTTCGAGGCGCGCCTGCGCGCCGAACTCGCCGCGCTGGGCTTCCGCCACCGCATCGTCGCCGCGCTGCATCCGGCCGCGGCGCGGGCGCTGGTGAATGTTCACGACGGCCTGGCGTTGGCCGACCCCGTAGCGATGCGCGCTGCGGTGGCGGCGCTGCCGATCGGCCGCGCCGGCTTCGCGCCCGAGGTCGCCACCGCGCTGACTCGGATGGGCCTGCGCCGGGTGAGCGACGTGCTGGCGCTGCCGCGCGCCGCGCTGGGGCGGCGGTTCCCGCCCGAGGTGCTGGGCCACCTGCAGCGGATCGCCGGCGAGGCGCCGCTGCCGTTGCCCTGGTACCGGCCGCCGGACCGCTTCGACGGCCGGGTCGAACTGGGGTTCGAGGTGGAATCGCACCAGGCGCTGCTGTTCCCCCTGCGCCGGCTCACCGCCGACCTGGCCGCCTACCTGGCCGGTCGCGACGGCGGCGTGCAGCGCTTCGAGCTGCGCCTGCAGCACGAGCATCGGCCCGATACCGTGGTCGGCGTCGGCCTGCTGGGCACCGAGCGCGAGGCCGGCATGCTGCTGGAGGTCGCGCGCATGCGCCTGGAGCGGGTCGAGGTGCCGGCGCCGGTGCGCGGCGTGCAGTTGCTCGCGCGCGAGCTGCCGGCCTTCGCCCCGGAACACCGCGAACTGTTCGAGTCGCGCCCGCAGCAGTCGATGCCCTGGGAACAACTGCGCGAGCGCCTGCGCGGCCGGCTGGGCGACGCCGCGGTGCAAGGGCTGGACGTGCATGCCGATCACCGGCCGGAGCACGCCTCGCGGGCGCTCGCGCACCCCGGGGCAGTGCCTGCGCCGCGTCGCGGGGCAGGGGCGCTGACGATGCCGGCGCCGGTTGCCGATGCGCAAGCGTCGCCGCCGCGCCCGGGCTGGCTGCTGCCGCAGGCGCAGCCGCTGCGCGGGGCGCCATTGCGCATCCTGGCCGGTCCCGAGCGGATCGAGAGCGGCTGGTGGGAGGACGACGTGCGCCGCGATTACTACCGCATCGAGACCCGCCAGGGCCAGCTGGCCTGGGTGCATGCCGAACCCGGCAGGCAGGACGACTTCATGCTGCACGGACTGTTCGCATGAGCGCTGCCCCGGTGGATGGCGTGCACACGCAGGCCGGCGCGCAGGCCCGGGCGCGCGCAGACGACGGCGGGCCCGATGCGCTGCCGGCTTATGCCGAGCTGCATTGCCTCTCGGCCTTCAGTTTCCAGCGCGGCGCCTCGACCGCGGAGGAACTGTTCGCGCGCGCCCATGCCCACGGCTACCGCGCGCTGGCGATCACCGACGAATGCTCGCTGGCCGGCATCGTCCGCGCCTGGCAGGCCGCGCGCGCGGTCGGCCTGCCGCTGCTGGTCGGCAGCGAGCTGCGCCTGGCCGACGGCCCGGCCTGCGTGCTGCTGGTGGAATCCCTGGCCGGCTACCAGCGCCTGTGCCAGCTGATCACCCAGGCCCGGCGCCGCGCCGACAAGGGGGGCTACCGGCTGCTGCGCCGCGATTTCGCCGGCGGCACCGAGGGCCTGCTGGCGCTGTGGCTGCCCGGCGAGGTGCCCGAGCCCGCCGCCGGCGGCTGGCTGCAGGCCCTGTTCCCCGGGCGCAGCTGGCTGGCGGTCGAGCTGCACCGCGGCCCCGACGATTGCGCGCGGCTGGCGCAGCTGCAGGCGCTGGGCGCGCGCCTGGGCCTGCCGCTGGTGGCCGCCGGCGACGTGCACATGCACGCGCGCGGCCGGCG
>JAFAFY010000252.1 GCA_023423235.1 Pseudomonadota bacterium | reverse complement strand
ACATCGTGCTGGGCATCCTCGCCCGACGGCCGGATGGCGACACGCTCGCCGACAAAGGCCTTGCCGATCTTCCAGGTCTTGCCCCGCCACGCGATCCGGCCGTGCATGTAGACGACCCGGACGTCGTCACCCTCCCCGTACTCCGGCCGGGCGGGCCGCTCGATGAATTCGCGGGTGCTGGACCGGTACCGGTCGGCCGGCACGCCCATGCCCAACGCCTCATGCGGGCGCTGCCGGTTGTAGACGGCGCGCCAGTGGTCGAAGGCATGCTGGGCGTGCACCAGGTCGATCAGCGGTGTTCCCTGCAGCACCTCGACATCGAGGGTGCGATGGAAGCGCTCGTCCTTGCCCTGGGTCTGCGGGTGATAGGGCCGCGAGTGACCGACCCGGATGCCCTGGCGCATCAGCCACAGGTCGAGCCGGGTGTAGTGGCCCCCATCGCTTCCCCACGGCGCGCCATTGTCCATCGTCATCCGCATCGGCAGCCCATAGCGCCGGAACGCCGTGGTCAGGTGCCCGATGACGAGATCACGGGTCTCCGCACCGCAGGCCTGCAGCACCAGGGCATAGCGGGAGTGATCGTCGAGCACGGTGAGGGGGTGGCAACGCCCGCGGTGCATCGGCACGTGCCCCTTGAAGTCCATCTGCCACAGGTCGTTGGGCGCCGCATGTTCGAAGCGCTGCCAGGGCCGGGCGGCCTGCGAGGCCGCCGGCGCGATCAAGCCATGCCGTCGCAGTACCGCATGCACCGTGCTGACAGCCGGCATCGCATGTCCCAGCACCTCCAGCCGACGCGCCAGCTTGCGTGCGCCCCATGCCGGATGCTGGGCCCGGAGCGCAACGATGTGGGCCTCGAGCGCCTGCGCACAGCGGCGCGGCATGTCATGCGGTCGCCGGGAGCGATCCGATAACGGCTCGCCAGCGCGTGCACGGGCCAGCCACTTGTAGCCCGTCGTCGGGCTGATCCCGAACCGGCGGCACAGTTGCCGGACATTGCCTTCCTCCCGCAGCGCCAATTGCGTGAACTCCTCACGTAACACCATCGTCGACACCTCCTGCCACGGCATCGTTCCTTCCTCCAGGATCGAAACGCCGAGCTTGAATGTGTCCACCATGTCCCCGAACACCTGTCCACCATGTGTCCGGTCTATACAGCGGGAGAAGGGAGACTGAAAGATCGTGCTAATCAGGTCGCCTGATGCGCGCAGCCGCCGGTGCCGGCCCGGCTGCCGTGGCCTGCGTTCGCAGTCGGCCCGTCCAAGCGGCGCTTGGCACGGCAACGCGATTCCGGGAAATCCCCCCGACGCCTGGCCAGCCAACCGCACTCAGAGATTCTTGCGCGCCGGCAGCAGCAGATTGCCGAATACCAGGCCGGCAATCAGGGCGAGAATGATGTTGATCACCGCCAGCATCGCCTCCTCGCCGGCCATGACGTCCTGGCGCTGCACCAGGTTCATGACCCCGCGCAGACTGGTACTGCCGGGCACCAGCATGATGATGCCGGGCACCCGGATCAGCGCGCCCGGCCGGTTGGCCCAGCGCGCGTAGCCATTGCCGGCCGCGGTGACCACCAGACCCGATACGAACAGGCCTGCATTGGCGCCATAGGCCTGGCCGACGAAACGCGAGATCAGGTAACCGGACGCAGCCGCGGCCATCACCAGCAGCACGTCGCGGCGCGCGGCGCGGAACAGGATCGAGAACGCGAATGCGGCCACCACCAGCGCGCCCCACTCCACCCAGTCGGGCTGGGGGCGCGCGGCGCGGACCTGCGGCTCGACCCCGAGCAACTGCGCCAGCCCCAGCGCGATCGCGGTACCGACGGTGAGCTTGAGCACCGTGGTCACGGCGCCGGCGAAGCGCGCGGTGCCCGAGACCAGGTGCTGGCTGGTCAGCTCGTTGATCGCATTGGTCAGCGCCATGCCGGGCAGCAGCACGATCAACGAGGCGATGATCACCGTGTTGAGGTTCAACGGCACCACGAAAGCCGAGACCAGGATCGCGACCAGACCGGCCAGCATGCCCGCCAGCGCGTCGCTGGCCTCCTTCAGGCGCACGCCATTGCGCGTGGCCAGGTCCAGCAGCCCGATCAACAGGCCGATGCAGGCGGTCGCGGCGATGTCCGCCCACGGCAGCCGCCACAGGCCGGCGACACCAGCGGCGATCATCGGGAAGCCCAGCAGGTGCAGCAGCGCGGTGCGCCGGCGCGGCTGGCGCTGCTCGAGCGCACGCAGCGCGGCATGCCCCTCGGCCAGGTCCAGCTCGCCGGCCACCACCAGCTCGGCGATACGGTCGGTCTCGCACAGCTTGAACAGGTTGACCTCGCCAGGGGCCATGCGGATCACGCGCGTGGTGTCGCTGTCGCCGGGCGGCCGCAGCGGATCGCTGAAGGACAGGATCATGCCGGTCGGGTTGACCCACGGTTCGCAGTCCAGGCCAAGTTGCTGGGACGCGGCGATCACCGCGCCTTCCAGGCGCTGGGCGGTGGTGCCGTAGGCATGCAGGTGCTCGGCCAATTCCACCACGAAGGCGATGCGCGCGGCATAACTCGCGGTGGCGGCGGCAGGCGGCACGGACATGGCGGCAAGGATCGCATGCGCCCGACGTGCCCCGATAGCGGCGCCCGGCGGCAAGTACCAAACGCATTCAGGCAACCGGTGTGACGCCCGGCCTCACGGCGGGTCACGGTATCCTTTGCGCTGTTTGCCTGCCCAAGCAATCGCCTGCATGACCGTCCCGCCCCATGCCCTGCCCAGCGCCGAGGTCGATGCCGGAACCGGCACGCTGCAGTTGCATGGCGATTGGACGCTGGCGCACTCGGACGATATCGAGCGGGTGCTGCAGGGACAGCCGGCCGAGGTGCAACATGTCGATGCCTCCAGCATCGACCGGCTCGATTCGCTCGGCGTGCTGGAGTTGCTGCGCTTTGCCGAGCGCCATGATCTGGACTTCGCCGGCTTCCGTTTCCGCGACGATCACCGCAGCCTGGTGGCGGCGATCGAGGACGTCGGCGACGACCGCCCCAGGCGCAAGCGCGAGTACGGCGTGGCTGCGGCGCTCGGACGGCTGGGCCTTGCGATGCACAACAACGCCCGCGAGGTCGTCACCCTGGTCGGCTTCCTCGGCGAGACGCTGCTCAAGCTGGCGCGTCTGGTGGTGGCGCCGCGACGCTTCCGCCTGACCGCGACCGTGCACCACATGGAGCAGGTCGGCCTGGACGCGGTGCCGCTGGTGGCGCTGCTGTCGTTCCTGGTCGGCGCGGTGATTGCCTTCCTCGGCTCGACGATCCTGGCCGATTTCGGCGCGACCATCTTCGTGGTCGAGCTGGTGTCGATCGCGTTCCTGCGCGAGTTCGGCGTGCTGCTGACCGCGATCCTGCTCGCCGGCCGCACGGCCAGCGCGTTCACCGCGCAGATCGGCGCGATGGTCAGCCGCGAGGAGGTCGACGCGATCCGCACCCTGGGCCTGGACCCGGTGGAACTGCTGGTGATCCCGCGCATCGTCGCACTGCTGCTGATGCTGCCGCTGCTGACGTTCGTGGCGATGATCGCCGGCCTGACCGGCGGCCTGTCGGTGGGCGCCTTCAGCCTCGACATCCCGCCGCAGGCCTATCTGGCGCGGATGCACGAGCAGATGGAGCTGCGGCATTTCCTGGTCGGCATGTCCAAGGCACCGATCTTCGCGATGGTCATCGGCCTGATCGGCTGCCTGGAAGGTCTGCAGGTCAAGGGCACCGCACAGTCGGTCGGCGAGCGCACCACCTCCTCGGTGGTGCAGGCGATCTCGCTGGTGATCGTGATCGACGCGTTCGCGGCGATCTGGTTCATGCACATGGGGTGGTGACGACGTGAGTGGCAAAGATCGTGATTGGTGATTTGTGATTGGTGATTCGAAAGAGCGGCAGAGCGAGGAACAGCCCGACGCCCGGGAGGCTGTCGCTTTGCCGCATCCCGCATCCCGCATCCCGAATCCCGAGATCGCCTCTGGCGACGCCGCCATCCGCGTCCGCGGCCTGGTGACCCGCTTCGGCGAGCAGACCGTACACGATGGCCTGGACCTGGACGTGCGCCGCGGCGAGATCCTCGGCGTGGTCGGCGGCTCGGGTACCGGCAAGTCGGTGCTGATGCGCGCGATCCTGGGCCTGCGGCCGCCGCAGGGCGGCAGCATCGAGGTGCTGGGCGTCGATGCGCTCTCGCGCGATCCGCAGGACCGCGCCCATATCGAACGCCATACCGGCGTGCTGTTCCAGGACGGCGCGCTGTTCTCGTCGCTGACGGTCGGCGAGAACGTCGAGGTGCCGCTCAAGGAGCATCACCGCACGCTCGACGACGCGCTGCGCTATGAACTCTCACTGCTGAAGGTCAAGCTGGCCGGGCTGCCGGCCGATGCCATCGACAAGCTGCCGGCGCAACTCTCGGGCGGCATGCGCAAGCGTGCGGGCCTGGCGCGGGCGCTTGCGCTCGACCCGCCGCTGCTGTTCCTCGACGAGCCGACCGCGGGCCTGGACCCGATCGGCGCGGCCGCGTTCGACCGCCTGATCCGCACCCTGCAGGAGGCGCTGGGCCTGACCGTGTTCCTCATCACCCATGATCTCGACACCCTGTACGCTATCTGCGACCGGGTTGCGGTGCTGGCCGACAAGAAGGTGATCGCGGCCGCGCCGCTGGCCGAGGTCGAACGGATCGAGCACCCCTGGATCCAGGAATACTTCAACGGCCCGCGCGGCCGCGCCGCACGCGATGCCAAGGCCTGCCACCCGGGAGCCACTTGAGATGGAAACCAGAGCCAACTACGTCCTCATCGGTGCGTTCACGATCGTCGTGAGCCTGGCGCTGCTGGGTTTTGCGCTATGGGCGGCCAAGTATTCCTCGGACCGCAGCTGGAACGAGTTCGACGTGATCTTCCGCGAGCCGGTCACCGGCCTGAGCGAAGGCAGCAGCGTGCAGTACAACGGCATTGCGGTGGGCACCGTCGACAACCTGATGCTGGCGCCGGAAGACCCGCGCCAGGTCATCGCCCGGCTGCGCATCCAGGCCAATGCGCCGGTCAAGACCGATACCCGCGCGCGGCTGTCGATGACCGGCCTGACAGGCTCTCCGATCATCCAGCTCACCGGCGGATCGCCCGACGCGCCCGCGCTGGCCTCGCCCGACGGCGACCGGGTGCCGGTGATCCAGACCGAGGCCTCGGCGCTGCAGAACATCGCCGATACCGCAAACCGCCTGGTCGAGCGCCTGGACCAGGTGCTCAGCGAGCAGAACGTGGCGCGGATCGCGGCGACGCTGGAGAACATCGAAGGCATGACCGGCGCGGTCGCCAACCAGCGCGAGGACCTCGGCGCGATGATCGTCAACGCCCGCCGCGCCAGCGAGCAGCTCGAACAGACTCTGACCACCACCAACCGCGCGATGAGCAACTTCGACCGCGAACTGGTGCAGAAGCTGCCCAATCTCGTCGCGCGGCTGGAAAGCACCCTCACCCGCCTGGACTCGGCGGCCGGCGGCGCCGACACCATCCTCAACGAGAACCGCGCGGCGATCAGCAGCTTCGCCAACGACGGCCTCTCGCAGCTCGGCCCCACGCTGGGCGAACTGCGCTCGCTGGTGCGCGACCTGCGCCGCATCAGCGACCGCCTCGACGCCAATCCCGCGCGCTACCTGCTTGGCCGCGACGCTCCGAAGGAGTTCGACCCGGAATGATCAGCCTCCGTCCTTCCCGCTTCGGCACGGGCCTCCCGCACCGTCTCGCGCACTGCGCATTGCTCGCACTGGTGCTGGCGTTGTCCGGCTGCGCCTCGCTGCTGGGCGGCGGTGGCGGCGACCGCGAACGCTCCACCATCTACGCCCCCGATCCGCGTCCCGCGCCCGACCCGGCCTGGCCACGCGCCGACTGGCAGCTGACCCTGAGCCCGCCGACCGCCGCGCGCATGACCGACAGCTTCCGCATCGCGGTGCGGCCGACCCCGGGCGAACTGCAGGTCTATCGCGGCGCGACCTGGGCCAAGACCCCGACCGAAATGCTGCACGACAGTGTGCTGCGCATGTTCGAGGATTCCGACAGGATCGCCGCCGTCGCCCGCCAGGGTGCCGGCATCACCGCCGACTACAAGCTGGTCATCGACCTGCGCCGCTTCGAGGCCGACTACGCCGGCAACCTGCTGCCGTCGGCGGTCATCGAGGCCAACATCAAGCTGGTGCACAACATCGACCAGACCGTGGCCGGCGCGCACACCTTCCTGGTCAGCGAGCCCGCCACCAGCACCGACGTCGCCGCCGTCGCCCAGGCCTTCGACACCGCGCTCGGCGCGATCAGCCAGCAGGTCGTCGGCTGGGCCCTGGTCACCGGCAACGCGCACGAGGCGACTTCGCATCCAGGCGCGCGCACGCGCTGAGCGCTGCTTCCGGCAAACCGGGATCGGAACACCGCCGCCGCGCCGTCGCAGCGTCCATTGCACAGGCGCCTGCGACGCGCATCGCCCATGCGCCCCTTGCCCTGCATGGCGCGTAGCCGGCAGGACACTTCGCGTGCGTCCAGGCTTGCCGTCAGGGTGATCGCATTGCGGCCCGTCCGTCCGCCCCGTCTACCAGGATCCGGCGGAACGTCAGATTGATCCGCGGCCCCGCCGGCCGCGCCGTTTTCGGCAGCGCGTGGCGGTAGTGCTGCTGGGTCGTACCACGCATCAGCAGCAGGCTGCCGGCCGGCAGCGGCAGGGTCAGCCCGACCCTGGCCTGCGTCCGGTGCCGGAACGAGAACCGCCGCGTAGCACCCAGGCTCACGGAGGCGATCACCGGCTCCGGCCCCAGCTCGCGCTCGTCATCGCTGTGCCAGCCCATGCCATCGCGGCCATCGCGATACAGGTTGGCCAGCACGCTGTTGAACTGCGCCCCCGCAACCCGGCTGGCCGCATCACGTACCGGCAGCAGCGCCCCAGGCCAGGGATGCGGCTCGAAGCGCGTACCCGAATAGGCATACGCCGTGCCCGGATCGCCGATCCAGCAGCTCAGGCGCGGCGCCGCGACAATGCGGCCGAAGATGCGCAGGTGGTGACAGGACCAGGGAAGCGCATCGAGCAGCGCCGTGAACAGGACCTCGGCATCGCCCGGCGCAAGCCAGCCGGGATACCAGTCCAGCAGCGCATCGGGCAGCGGCAGGTGGATCACCTTCGACATCACAGGCACGCTATCACGCCGCGGCTGGGTCAGCCGCGCGGGTTGGATCAGACGTCGGTGCAGGCGCATGGCCGAATCTGGGATCATGACGGGATGACGACTCGGCCTCCCCACGCGCGCTGGCGTACCGCCCTGTTCCATCTGCTGCGGTTCGGTTTCCGCGCCGTGCCCATGTCGACCGCAACGCGCGACCGCCTGCGTGCGCGCTTTCTCGATCGCCACGCGCATCTGGTGCCGCCCCCGCCTCGCGGACAAACGGATGCAGGCGGGCATCGTGAATATCGCCTGCGCAGCCGCGCCGATGCGCCCGCGATCGGCCATGTGCCCAGACGCGCCGCTGCGCTGCCTTCGCCGATGCCCGCGACATTGATCGCGTTCTACCTGCCGCAGTTCCACCCCATCCCCGAGAACGATGCCTGGTGGGGCGCTGGTTTCACCGAATGGCGTAATGTCACGCGTGCACTACCACAGTTCGAAGGGCATGCGCAGCCGCGACTTCCGGCGGATCTCGGCTTCTACGACCTGCGTGACGCCGGCGTCATGCGCCAGCAGGCCGCATTGGCCCGCGAGTACGGCATCGGCGCATTCTGCAGCTACTTCTACTGGTTCGGCGGCAGGACGTTGCTGGAAACGCCACTGCGCAACTGGCTCGACGACCCAACGATCGCCATGCCGCTGTGCCTGTGCTGGGCCAACGAGAAATGGGCGCGGCACTGGGACGGCCGCGGCAACGACATCCTGATCGACCAGTCGCACAGCGCCGAGGATGACCTCGCCTTCATCGCGCATGTCGCCGCTTACCTGCGTGATCCGCGCTACCTGCGCGTCGAAGGAAAACCGTTGCTGCTGGTCTATCGGCCCGGTCTGCTGCCGGATGCCAGGGCGACGGCACAGCGTTGGCGCAACTGGTGCCGCGAACACGGCATCGGCGAAATCCAGTTGGCCTACGTGCAGGGTTTCGAGCGTCCGCTTCCCGCCGATATCGGTTTCGATGCCGCCGTCGAATTCCCCCCGAACATGCGCACGCCGCCTTCGATCGCCGCACGCCAGATCCTGATCAATCCCGACTATGCGGGCGACGTCCTGGACTGGCGCGAACTCGCCCGCGACGCGGCATCGCGCGCCCTGCCCGACTACCCGCTATATCCGGGCATCAATCCCGGCTGGGACAACGAACCGCGGCGTCCCGGGCGCGGCCGCAGCTACCAGCATGCCTCGCCGCGCGGCTACCGTGACTGGCTGCGCCACATCCTGCATACCCGGCTCGACGGCGTCCCCGCCTCCCAGCGCCTGGTCTTCATCAACGCCTGGAACGAGTGGGCCGAAGGCGCCGTGTTGGAGCCAGACCAGCGCCTGGGGCACGCGTGGCTGGATGCGACCCGGCAGGCGCTGACCGCGGCGCCCGCGAAGGACACGCGCCCCTGCGCCGTCGTCCATGTGTGGTACCTGGACGTGTTCGACGAAATCCTCGACGCGCTACAGTCAAGTGGCCTGGCTTGGCGGCTGGTGGTGACGACCGCACCACAACACGCCGCAGCCGTACGTGCGCGCCTCGGTTCCGCGGTGTTCGAACACGAGCTGCATGTCTTCGAGAACCGGGGGCGCGACATCCTGCCGTTTCTGCAGGTGGCGGGGCCGCTGCTGGATGCGGGCGTGGAGGTTGTGCTGAAGCTGCATACCAAGAAGTCGACACATCGCAGCGATGGTGATCGCTGGCGGGGCGAAATGCTTGCGGGCCTGCTCGGCGAGGACCGTGGCGCCCGCATCCTCGATGCCTTTGCGCAGAATCCGGCGCTGGGCATCGTCGCGCCGGAGGGGCATCTGCAGCCCCTGGACTACTTCTACGGGGCGAACGAAGCGGCGATCGAGTTTCTGGTGAGGCGGTGCGGCGTGGGGCCGTTCAATGCCGAATCCGCGCGTTTCGCTGCCGGGACCATGCTGTGGGCAAGACTGGAGGCGCTTCGCCCCGTACTCGACGCGCACCTTTCGACCGAGGCGTTCGAGACCGAGGCGGGTCAGCTGGATGGCACACTGGCGCATGCAGTCGAACGTCTGTTCGGGATCACGGCGGCATCCGGCGGATACGGCGTCGCTGATGTCGCCGCGGTATTGGGACTGCCTCCGTTACCTACAGGAACGCCGTACCGCTACGCCAGGCGGTACTGACCGGCGCCTTTGGGCTGCACTGCCTTTCGCTCATCCGGCCGCGAATGGAACTCCGGTCTTGGCCTTCAACGCGTCGATCTCCACGCCATCGGCAGCCTCCACCAGCACCAATCCATCCGGCGTCACGTCGAACACGGCCAGGTCGGTGATGATCCGGTCGACCACGCCGACGCCGGTCAGTGGCAGTGTGCACTCGGGCAGGATCTTGTGGGTCTCGTCGCGGGCCAGGTGCTCCATCAGCACGACCACGCGCTTGACGCCGGCCACCAGGTCCATCGCGCCACCCATGCCCTTGACCATCTTGCCGGGCACCATCCAGTTCGCCAGGTCGCCCTTGTCGGTGACCTGCATCGCGCCGAGGATCGCCAGGTCGATGTGGCCGCCGCGAATCATCGCGAACGAGTCGTGGCTGCCGAAATAACTGGCGCCGGGACGGGCGGTGACGGTCTGCTTGCCGGCGTTGATCAGATCGGCGTCAACTTCGCTTTCAGTCGGGAATGGGCCGATGCCGAGCAGGCCGTTCTCGGACTGCAGCCAGACGTCGACGCCGTCGGGAATGTGGTTGGCGACCAGGGTCGGCAGGCCGATGCCGAGGTTCACATAGGCGCCATCGGTGAGTTCGCGCGCGGCGCGCTGCGCCATTTCGTCGCGGGTCCAGGGCATCTCTATTCTCCGATCATGATGTTGTCAGGGGTACGGCTGCCATCCATGGCGCGACAAAGTCGCTTCGGATCACCCTGCCCGGCCCTCCTTGGCCGGGCGTTCACGTTCACTGCCGATGCCGGAAGACATCGGCAAGTCGCGACCGCTCACCTTTCGGCACGCACGGTGCGCTGTTCGATGCGTTTCTCGGGCGTCGCATTGACGACGATGCGGTCGACGTAGATACCGGGCAGGTGCACCTGGTCGGGATCGATGGCGCCGATCTCGACCAGTTCCTCGACCTCGGCCACGCAGACCTTGCCGGCCATCGCGCAGGCCGGGTTGAAGTTGCGCGCGGTCTTGCGGAACACCAGGTTGCCGGCCTTGTCGGCCTTCCAGGCCTTGACCAGCGCGACATCGGCGGTCAGCGCGGTTTCCAGCACGTAATGCTTGCCGTCGAACTCGCGGGTTTCCTTGCCCTCGGCCACGACCGTGCCATAGCCGGTGGCGGTGAAGAACGCCGGGATGCCGGCGCCGCCGGCGCGCAGGCGCTCGGCCAGGGTGCCCTGCGGGTTGAATTCCAGCTCCAGTTCG
>JAFAFY010000156.1 GCA_023423235.1 Pseudomonadota bacterium | reverse complement strand
AGCCACGCCAGATCTTCCGGTCCGAACTCGTGGCGCTCGGGGCTGATCAATTTGCCTCGCTTGAACGAAAATCCCGCCCAAGCGCCTGTCAGTTCTTGATCGCGCATTGTGGTGGTCTCCATGCAGGTAGAGGGCTTCTGGGCTTCGGGCACCCTAGCAAAGCAATAGTATGAATTTACATAATGTACATTATGCGAAGTTGAACATTGCTCACGCTGGCGCTGGTAGTCCTCTCCTGCCACAGAAGTAGCCGTGGCGATGACTCTTTCCCATGCTGGTGGCTGATGCAGATTCATGGAACCTCCGGGCTGGAAAGATGCCAGAAATTTCTACTTGCCACGTGTCCGGGATCAGGGGGAGCTTACGCCGCTGCTTCCATACAGTTCATCCATGCCGGCGCTATCACTCATCGACCCGAGATCGACCCGAGAATGATGGAGCTCCCGTGTCCGTCGAATCGACAGGGAACTGCTGCCGTATCCACGCGGCCACGGCATCGACGGCCGCACGTGCCTGCCCTTGTCGGGTGAGCAGGTAGTACCCGTGTGCGTCCATTCGAGGCCCGAAGCTTTCCACAAGGGAGCCGGACGAAAGCTCCGGCGCTACCAGCAGCGTGCTGAGCAGGCCGATTCCCTGTCCCGCGATCACGGCCTGTATCGCGTGTGTTTCATCGCTGAAATGCAGGAAACGGGTATCGGCGGGTAGCCGCACTCCTGCCCTTTTGCTCCATCGCTCCCATGTGGGGTTCTGCGGCGCCGGCCGCTTCCAGGAAAAGGCGATAAGCGCTGCTTCCCCGATCCCTGCGGTGCCGCGGACGCCCAGCAACGGATGGCATACCGGCGCGAATGTGTCGGACCACAGGAGTTCTACCTCATGGCCGGGGTAGCCGCCGCCGCCGTAGCGAATCGCGATGTCCACTTCGCCGTGCGCCACGGAAGCCACCTCGTTGGAAGCGGCGAGTTGCAGATCGATCGACGGCTCGGCCTGGCGGAAAAGCGCCAACCGTGGCACCAACCACCTGGCCATGAAGGCGCTCGTGGCGCCGATGGTGACTACCGCTCGATTCCCCCTTCGAAGGGCTGCTGACCGCAACGCGTCTTCGAATGCGTCGAAGCCATGGCGCAGCACCGAGAGCAGTCCGGTTCCTGCTTCCGTCAGTACGACCCGCCGCACGTGTCGCGTGAACAGCGGCGTCTCGATCAGTGATTCAAGGCCACGGACCTGATGACTGATCGCCGTGGGCGTCACGCCCAGTTCCTCGGCCGCCCTCCGGAAACTGCCCAACCGGGCCGCCGACTCGAAGGCGCGCAAGGCCGACAGCGGGAGCCTTCTGCGTGATCTCAATAAAGGTGATTCAAATTCACTCATCAGAGGAGAAATCATCGTTTGTCGCGTACTTAAACGAAACGGCAAGGTAGCTCCAACCCAATCAGATGAGACTCACTCATCTCGATATCCGACCTGCAGGAGACTACCATGCACGCCAAAGTCACCACCCAGCCCGACCCCTACGCCCCCTACCTGCTGTCCCAGGCCATCCGGGTCGACCGGCTGCTCTTCGTCAGCGGCCAGGCCGGCTATGACGATTCCGGCAAGATCGTCCCGGGCGACTTCCTGGCCCAGGGCCGCCAGGCCTTCGCGAACCTGCGCCGCGCACTGGAGGCCGGCGGTTCGGGCCTGGACCGCGTGGTCAAGGTGACGATCTTCGTGACCGACATGGCCGATTTCAGCGACGTCGTTGCCCTGAGGCGCGAGTTCTTCTCGGACCCCTACCCCGCCGACACGATCGCCCAGGTGTCGGCGCTGTACGACCCGGCGGTCAGGATCGAGATCGAGGCCATCGCCGTCGCCGGGGAGGACTGACATGGGCCACGACTTCGCCGGAAGCCGCCGCCGCGCGGCGCTGTTCGAATCGACCCGCATCGGAAGCATGGAACTCCGCAACCGCCTGGCCGTCGCACCGATGACGCGCGTCAGCGCATCGGCCGAGGGCGTGGCGACCGCGCACATGGGCCGGTACTACGCCGCCTTCGCCGAAGGCGGATTCGCGTTGCTGGTCACCGAGGGCATCTATACCGATCGCGCGTTCTCGCAGGGCTATCTGTTCCAGCCCGGACTGACCGACGACGCGCAGCAGGTGGCCTGGGCCGGGATCGTCGGGCAGGTCCAGGCACGCGGCGCGAAGATCGTCGCCCAGCTCATGCATGCCGGTGCCCTTTCGCAAGGCAATAGGTTCCGTGACCATGCCCGCGGCCCTTCGCCCGTCAAGCCGAAAGGGCAACAGATGCAGTTCTATCGTGGCCAGGGCGAGTACGCCACGCCCGCGCAGCTGGACGAGGCCGGGATCGACGAGGTCGTAGACGGCTTCGTCGAGGCCGCCGCGCGCGCCGTCGCCGCCGGATTCGATGGCGTCGAGATCCACGGCGCAAACGGCTATTTGACCGACCAGTTCCTGACCCGCTACTCGAACCGGCGCGACGATGCCTATGGCGGCAGCACCGCGAACCGCATCCGGCTGCTGGAACGGATCATCCTGGCAGTCCGTCGGCGTATCGGTGCCGCACCTGTGCTGGGCGTGCGGATTTCGCAGGGCAAGGTCAACGATTTCGCCCACCGCTGGGAGGGTGGCCTGGAGGATGCACGCGCACTGTTCGAACGCCTGGGCGCGCTTCCGGTCGACTACGTCCACACGACCGAGTTCGAGGCCTGGCAACCCGCCTTCGGCCAAGGCGCCAGCCTGGCGGCATTGGCCGCCGAAACGGCGCGCGTCCCGGTCATCGCCAACGGCTCGCTGCATGCACCGGAACGGGCGACTGAGATGGTGACGTCGCACCATGCGAGCCTTGTGTCGCTCGGCCGTGGCGCCCTCGCCCACGCCGACTGGCCGTGCCGCGTCGCCGAAGGAGGCGCCCTGTCGGAGTTCGACCCCTCGATCCTCTCGCCGGTCGCCGACCTGGCCAATGCGGAGAGAACCCTAGCGGCCCGCTTGCCGCGTTGAAGCCGGATCACCGAACGCTTCTTCCCTGAGCCAGCGGCAGAACGCGTCCGTACCCGCGCCGGGCTCGGCCTGGCTCCGGACCAACCAGAACCGGTATGCATTGTCCGAGCCGTGCGCGAACGGCCTCACGAGGCGGCCCTGGCGAAGATCCTCTTCCACCAGCGGCGCGACGCCCAGCGCGATGCCATGTCCTGCGACGGCGGCTTCCTGCGCGAGATAGATGCTGGCGAAGATGGGCCCGCGCTGGGCGTCCACGCCCCTGGCGCCGGCTGCCTCCAGCCAGTCCGACCATGCCGGCACGCCCGGCCGGCCCGACGAGCTTTCGTCATGCAGCAGCGTGTGGCGCCGAAGATCGTTGGGGCGTTCGAGCGGGCGCGAAGCATCGGCCAGCAGCGATGGCGCGCAGACGGGAAAAACCTGTGCGTCCATCAGCGACTCCGCCCGCACGCCCGCGTAACCTCCCGGCCCGTAGCGGATGCCGACGTCGAAGCCTTCGCGCGCGAAGTCCGCATGCGCATCTCCGGTGACGATGTGCACCCGGATCTCGGGCCAAGCCTGGTGGAATCGGTGCAGTCGCGGCGCCAGCCATTTCGCGGCGAACGATTCCATCGTCGTCACCCGCAACTCCGCCGATTCGTGCGACATCGCGCGGTCTATCGCCACGTCCAACTGTCCCAGCAGCTCGCCTACCGTCGCAGCCAGGGCCCGGCCTTCCGGCGTCAGCGCCACCGAACGGTGCTTGCGCTGGAACAGCGTGACGCCCAGGTAGGCCTCGAGGTGCTTGACCTGGTGGCTGACCGCCGCCGGCGTCACGAAGAGCTGCCTGGCCGCGGCATTGAAGCTGAGATGGCGCGCCGCGGCCTCGAACGTGCGCAGGGCGTTGAGGGGGGCGGGTTGACGCGGCTTCATGGGCATCCGGGTCGATCAGGGTCGCGGCATCGTATCGCACAAGTTTTTCTAATGAGAACGGCAAGAACAACTCGTTTGTCACTGCGTTTCGCTCTGGCGACGATGCCCTCATTCCAACCCGAGGCAACCGTCGTGCGAGTAGAAGAGCTGTGTTCCGACGTGATGATGTTCGTGGGCGACGCCGTCGAATCGGTGGCCACCGCGTTCATCGATGGCGACCGCGTGCTGCTGGTCGATTCGCTCGGCAGCGCGGAGGATGCGGAGGGCCTGCGCCGCGTGCTCTGCGACGAAATGGGCAAGACGGTGCGCATGATCGCATCCACCCATTTCATGAGCGACCACATCGCCGGGCTGCCGCTGTTCCCCGACGCGCTGGTCATGGCCCATCGCCATTTCCGCCATGCGTTCCTGTCGCAGAACCGGCTGGTCGCGGCGTTCTACCGGGACCCGGATCTCGTCCTCGACAACATGGCCCTGCGCTGGGGGCGGCACCAGCTACGCTTCCTGTACAACCCCGGCAAGTCGATGGATCACTTCAGCGTGGACGTGCCGACCGCCGACCTGGTCTGCGTCGGCGACAACATCGTCGGCAACATCGTCTACCTGTCGAAGGCCGACCCCGCGCTGCAGCGCGCCGCCATCGGCCGCGTCCGCCAGTTCGGGCGGGGCAGGATCGTCGGCGGGCACATCGGCACCTTCGATGCGTCCGTGCTCGACAACGCCCTGTACTACCTCGCGCGGATCCAGGACAAGGTGGTGCGGATCCGCCGGCAGGCGCCGCCGGAGGACGTGGCGGGGCACATCGCATCCATCGGCATCGAGGACTGCCTCGCGCCGCAGGTTGTGCCTACCGCGTTCGAGCGCGAATGGCACGACAACAACCTGCAGGCCATCGTCTCGCAATCGATCTTTTCGCTGGATGCGTCACTCGCATCACGCGCGGAGGCCGCATGAGCCGCATCACGGAGGAGCATCCGCGCAGCGGAGGACGCCGGCGATTCCTCGCAGGCTGCGCGGGTGCGTCCGCGGCCGTCCTGTTGCCGGGCGGGGTGCTGCGGGCGTTGCCGCCAGGTCCCACGCTGCGCATCCAGCGCCTGGCCTGGGCAGGCATCCGCCTGCAGCTGCCCGGATCGACCCTCTTCATCGATCCATTGGTGAACGCGGAGACATGGGGCGATGCGCTCCCGGACCGGCTGGTGCCGGTGGACGATGCCGTGGGCGACACCAGCGTGTTGGTCACCCACGCCCACCCGGACCATTTCGACGGCATGGCGGTCGCTGCCGCGCTGCATCGCGGCGGCGTGCTGGCATATCCGGCAGGCATCCCGCCGCCGTCCCTGCCCGCCAGCGTGCGTGCACGCCGCAGCCCATTGTGGGAACCACAGCTGCTGGGGGATTTCACCGCCACGCCGGTGCCTGCGGCGGACGGTTATGGCGATGCACAGGCGTCGTGGGTGGTCGCGGCCGGCGGGCGACGCATCTTCCACGGCGGCGACACGCTCTGGCATGGGAA
>JAFAFY010000153.1 GCA_023423235.1 Pseudomonadota bacterium | reverse complement strand
GCCTCGCGCTGCTGCTGCCAGGCGCGGGTTTCGTCGCTGAAGGCCTGGTCGGCGCGCGCGGACGCGGCCGCCGCGGCGGGGTCGTTGTCGGCCTCGCCACGCGCGCAGCCGGCCAGCAACAGCACGGCAACCAGGGCCGGAAAGGTCAGGCGCATGCAGCGCATGTCAGCGTCCTCGCAGGAACCAGCGGTCGATGTCCGCCAGCGGGAAATGTGCCCAGGTGGGGCGGCCATGATTGCATTGTCCGGAGCGTTCGGTCGCCTCCATCTGCCGCAGCAACCCGTTCATCTCCGGCAGCGTCAGCCTGCGGTTGGCGCGCACGGCACCGTGGCAGGCCATCGTCGACAGCAGCTCGTCGCGCGCGGCGCGCACGCGGCGGCTTTCGCCATGCTCGCGCAGGTCGGCCAGCACGTCGCGCAACAGCGCCTCGGTGTCGCCATGGGCCAGCAGCGCCGGCACGCTGCGCAACAGCAACGACTGCGGCCCGCTGCGCGAGACCTCGAAGCCGAGTTCGACCAGGGTCGCGGCCTCGGCGTCGGCCACGTCGGCCTCGCGCTCCGACACCGCGACCGTCTGCGGCACAAGCAGCGGCTGGGTGCGCACGCCCTCGCCGTCATGCGCGGTCTTGAGCTTCTCGTAGCCGATGCGCTCGTGCGCGGCGTGCATGTCGACCACGATCATGCCGTCGGCGGCCTCGCTGAGGATGTAGATGCCATGCAGCTGCGCCACCGCGTAACCGAGTGGCGGCACGCCGCCTTCGTCCTGCTGCGGCACTGACTGCGCAGATACGTCGCCCTCGCCGGCAGCCGTCGCCGACCACGCACCTGCGCTGTCGCCGCCGCCGTAGAGGCCGGCGTAGGCGGCGCGCGCCTCGTCCACGCGCAGCGAGAGGTTCGACTGCGGCATCGGCCGGGACCAATGCAGCGATGCCGCAGGCGCCTGCTGTGCTCCCTGCACCTGCGGCTGGGCCATCGCATCGATGCCCGATGCGCTGCCCGCGCGGGTCTGGGCCAGGGCCTCGTGCAGGGTGCGATAGACGAAATCATGGATCAGGCGCGCGTCACGGAAACGCACCTCGTGCTTGGCCGGGTGCACGTTGACATCGACCCGCGTGGGATCGAGCGAGAGGAACAGCACATAGGCCGGCTGACGGCCATGGAACAGCACGTCGGCATAGGCCTGGCGCACCGCATGGGCGACGCTGCGGTCGCGGATCGAGCGGCCGTTGACGTAGAGGTACTGCTGGTCGGCGCTGGCGCGCGAGTAGGTCGGCCGCGCGATCCAGCCCTGCAGTTGCAGCCCGGCCGCGGCGTGGTCGATGGCCAGCGCGGCGTCGGCGAACTCGCGCCCCAGGGTCTCGCCCAGGCGCGCGCCGGAGAACAGTTCCTCCTCGCCCTTGTAGCGGCGCGACGGCTTGCCGTTGTGGCTGACGCGCAACTCGACGTCCGGGCGCACGAGGGCCAATGCGCGCAGCCACTCCTCGATGTGGCCAAGCTCGGTGCGCTCGGCGCGCAGGAACTTGCGCCGCGCAGGCACGTTGTAGAACAGGTCGCGGACCTCGACCGTGGTCCCGGGCGGATGCGCGCTGGGCGCCGGCGCCGCAACCTTGCCGCCGTCGACCTGCAGCGACACCGCATGCGCATCGTCGGCGCGGCGCGAGCTCAGGGTGAAGCGGCTGACCGAGGCGATCGACGGCAGCGCCTCGCCGCGGAAGCCCAGCGTGGCCACCGCCTCCAGATCGTCGAGCGAACCGATCTTGCTGGTCGCATGCCGCGACACCGCCAGCGGCAGCTCCTCGGCGGCGATGCCGCCGCCGTCGTCGCGGATCCGGATCAGGCGCACGCCGCCTTCCTCCAGGTCGATGTCGATGCGGCGCGCGCCGGCGTCGAGCGCATTCTCGACCAGTTCCTTGACCACGGACGCGGGCCGCTCGACGACTTCGCCGGCAGCGATCTGGTTGATCAGGGTATCGGGGAGTTGGCGGATCGGCACGGTGCTCGCGGCGCGGAACGCGCTGCCTGGAAATCAGTGCCGATGATAGCGGCTGCGCTGCCGATGCGGCATCGCAGGCCGTCGCCGCAGTGCCGTATCAGGGACTGCCGCCGCTCGCCGCCGCGGCCGCTGCGGCGCGCGCGGCATAGAAGGTACCCGGCGGCGGCTGGTTGACGAAGAACGCATTGATGCCATTGAGCACCGCGGTGGCGATCCGGCCCTGGTGCGCCGGATCGAGCAGCCGCCGTTCCTCGTCGGGATTGGAGATGAAGCCGGTCTCCACCAGCATCGCCGGCATGTCGGCGTTGCGCAGCACGGCGAAGTTGGCGTACTCGACGTTGGGCTTGTGGGTCTTGCCCAGATTGCGCAGGCCCGAGAGCACGTGCTCGGCCGCGTCCTGCGAGGCCTTCATGTGGCCGCTCTGGGCCAGGTCCAGCAGCACCGAGGAAAGGGTGTCGCGCTCCAGGCGCACGCCACCGACCAGATCGGCGGTGTTCTCGCGGTCGGCCAGCCAGCGCGCTTGCTGCGACGAGGCACCGCGCAGCGAGAGGGTATAGACCGACGAGCCATACGCGGCGCGGTTGAGCGCGGCATCGGCATGGATCGACACGAACATGTCGGCACGCGCCTCGCGCGCACGGCGCGCACGCTGCGGCAGTTCCACGTAGACATCGCGGTCGCGGACCAGATGCGCGCGCATGCCCGGGGTCGCATTGATCTGGCGCGCGAGTTCGCGTGCGATCGACAGCACGACGTGCTTCTCGTAGGTGCCGCCGGGACCGATCGCGCCGGGGTCCTGGCCGCCGTGGCCGGCGTCGATGGCGATCACCAGCGGACGCATACCCGGGCCGGGACGCAGCGCCGGAGGCGGCACGGGAGCAGGC
>JAFAFY010000151.1 GCA_023423235.1 Pseudomonadota bacterium | reverse complement strand
GCATCGATGATGATCTGGCGCTGGCTGCGGAAGTACGCCGGCAGCACGTCGCGCGCCAGTCCCTCCAGTCCCTCGGCATCGGGCAGTGCCGGGGCGGTCCAGCGCAGGACCAGGCTGGGACTGGCCGCGCGCTGCGGCTGTGGTGCCCGGTTGTCGGCGACTTCCAGCCGGGCGACCAGATCGCCGCCCTCGGAGAGCCCCTGCGCGACCGGATCGAGCGTGATCGCATAGCGCTTGCTGCGCGCGTCGCCATCGCCACGCAGCGGCAGGCTGCGCTCGACGAACGTGATGTTCTCGCCGGTGCCCAATGCCAGTGTCAGCCGCAGCGTGGCATCGGCCGCGATGCCGTGGTCGTCCTCGGCCTCGAAACGCAGGTCCCAGCGCCGCTGCCCCGGCGCCAGCAGTGTGAGCGTGTCTTCCGGCTGCAGCACGCGCACCTGCGGCGGCCGGTCGGCGATCGCATCCAGCCGCCAGAGCCGCGCGGTCGTCGCATCGTTGGGGGGCAGCTCGGCGCCGCCAGTGCTCACCACGATGCGGTACAGCGCCGACCGCGCCAGCACCTGCGTCGCCGTCCAGCTGTCCCCCTCGCGGACCAGCGGCAACGATTGTCCGTCGTGGAAGTGCAGCGCCACGCCATCGGGCGGGGTGGAGAAGCGCAGGGCCCAGCGCAACGTGCTGCCGGTCGGCGCCTGCACCGCCAGCGTGTCGGCGTCGCGCGCCGGCAGGCCGGTATAGGCCGGCGGCACGACGTGCAGCGTTGCTTCCTCGAGACGCGGCGCCGCTGCATCCCCGGCCTGGCCGGGCAGCATGGGCGACGGCGCCCCGCGCAGCGACGCCTGCGGCCAGAACACGGCGAATGCACACAACCCCACGGCAAGCACCCAGGCACCACCGATCCAGCGCCAGGGCAGCGCTGGCGGCGCAAGTGCCTGCGCCGCGGCCGGCAGGCGCGCGAGCAGGCGCGCCCGCTGCAGCCGTTGCAGCGGCAGCAGTTGCCGCTCATCGGCGAACAGCAGGTCCGCGCTGTCGTCCATGTCGCCGCGGCCGAGATTGAGCCGGCGCAGCAGCCAGCTGCGATCGTGGAGACGCGCGCGACGCACCGCGACCACGCCGGCGATGACGCTGCCCAGCGCGGCCAGCAGTGCCGCAGTGCCCGGCGTACAGAACCGCAGTGCGATGGCGACGGTTGCCACCACGGCCGCTGCCGCGATCGCCGCAACCGCCGCGAGCGCACGCCAGCGTGCCTGGCGCAGCATCTGCCGCAATTGCGGGGGCATGTCCGCGGCCGCGCTCACGATGCCAGTACCCGGCGTCGCGCCGTCGCCATCCAGCGTTCGAGCAGGCACAGCAGCGCGATCAACGCTGCCAGCCAGGGACGCAGGTCGCGGGGCGGCTGCGCATAACCGCGAGCGCCGGTCTCGGGCGCATGGTCGAGTGCGCGGATGCGCGCAGGTGCCGCTGTCGGCTGCAACCGCGCGCGCAACGCAGCGGGAAATGCCGGCGACAGCAGTTCCGGCATCGCCTGCGCCGTCAATGGACGCGCGAACTGCAGCACGCGCCCTGCCCCGAGCGGTCGCGAGAACAGCAGCGGCTGCCCGGCGGCATCCATCCACGCCACCTGCGCCGCATCGCGGTCGATACCCGGGGTCTCCGCAGCCAGCAGCGCGGTGCCGCCGGCCTCGATCCATGCGATCACCGCCGGCGGCAGGGCATCCGCGCGCAACCACACCAGAACGCTGCGGCTGTCCTCCGGCACTGCCTTCGACGCGGCATCCGCGCCTGTGCCTGGCGTATCGGCGGCCTCGTCCCCGGGCTGCCACGCCCGCGCGGCCGCCCGCAGCCAGACCGCCTCCGCCGCGTGCGCGGGGTCATGCCGCAACTGCAGCAGCGGCGGCGCAACCTCTGCCGGCTGCCCGGCGGCTTCCACCGCGCCCGGAACCACCCGCCAGTCGACCTCGCGCGAGAGCACGATGCGCTGCGCATCGACGCCGTCCAGGATTTCGGGCACGACCAGCGTCAAGCGTGCATGCGCAGGCAGCTCCGCATCGAGCTGCCGCAGCAGGCTCGAGGGCGAGGCGTCGGCCTGGTCGCCATCCGCGCCGGCCACCGGGCCGTCTTCCAGCGCCGGGAATCCGGGCAGCAGCCAGTGCCGGCGCGCGTCACCCGCGCCGATCTCCAGCGCCGCCGGGTCGACACCGGGCACGACCGCCACCCAGTGCGTGCGCGTCGCAGGCCCGATCTGCACCGGCCGTGCCAGCCACAGCGCCAGCAACGCGAGCAACAGCAGCCGAACCAGCAGCAGCGGCCAGTCATCGACACGCAGCCGGCGCCGGGGCCGCGGCTGCTGGCGCAACCAGCGCAGCGCGGCGAACGGCGTCGGTCGCTGCTGGATGCGCCGCGCCAGATGCAGCAGCAACGGTATCGCCAGCGCCAGCAGCGCAGCCAGGGCACCGGGCAGGAGCAGGCCCAGGTTCATCGGCCCCGCCCCGGCGCCTGCGGACCGAACAGCGGCTGCAGCACGGCGTCGGCGTCGGCGTCCAGGGCCGCCGACGCGAAACGGATACCGGCGGCATCGAACCGCGCACGCAGCGCCCGCTGCGCCTGGGCGAAGCGTTCGAGGTACCCGGCGCGCAACGCCGGACCGTCGCCCGGCAGCGCTTCGCCGGTTTCCGGATCGACGAAACGACGACCGTCGCGGAACGGGAAATCGCGTTCCTCGACGGTCAACAGCTGCAGGGCAACCACCTCGCGGCCGGCGGCGGCCAACTTCTCCGGCAATGCGACCGCGTCATCGTCGAACCAGTCGCCGATCGCCAGCACCAGATCGTCGCCGCCGATGCGCTCCCATACCGGCGACAGGCACGTGGATGCGGGAAACGCCCGTCCGGGCGCCGACTGCTGCAGTTGCAGGCGCAGTCGGTCGCGCTGCCGCACACCGCCGGCGGCCGGCACCAGGCGCAGGCCGGCGTCGTGCAGGACGATCAACCCGAAGTCATCGCCCTGGCGCAGCGCAACCTCCGCGATGCACGCGACCAGCAGCCGCGCCGCGTCGAAGCGCGACCACGCTGGGCGCGCCTCGTCGGCCTGGGCCATCGAGGCGCTGGCATCGAGCAGGATCCACATCCGCAGCGGACTCTCGCGCTCGGCCTCGCGGACGAAGAAGCGATCGCTGCGTCCATACAGCTTCCAGTCGATCTGCCGCGGCTCGTCGCCGGGCTCGTAGGCGCGGTACTGGGCGAACTCCAGCCCCGCGCCGCGACTGCGGCTGGCGTGCAGGCCGATGCCGCCCCGCCCTGCCGCGCGCCGCGGCACGATCCGCAGGCCGGCCAGCCGGGCGCGCAACGACGGCGTCATCGGATCGGAGGCCATGCGGGGAAGATCAGCCCGCGTCGAACGGCATGGCCTGCAGCAAGCCTGCGATCACCATGTCGGGCGTCCTGCGCTCGGCCTCGGCCGCGAACGACAGCAGCAGGCGGTGCCGCAGCACCGGTGCAAGCAGCGCCACCACGTCCTCGCGGGTTGCCGCAAGCCGGCCGTGCAGCAGCGCGCGCGCCTTCGCCGCCAGCACCAGCGACTGCCCAGCGCGTGGACCCGCGCCCCAGCGCACGTAGTCGCGCACGATCTCGGGCGCGCCGTCGCCGGGACGGGTGGCGCGCACCAGGCGCGTGATCCAGTGCAGCAGGTCGTCGCCGACGTGGACCTGGCGCACCAGCGCCTGCAGTGCCAGCACGTCCGCGGCGGTCATCACCTGCGGTACGTCGGTGACCGCAGCGCCGGTGGTCTGCGCCAGGATCGCCTGTTCCTCGGCTTCGTCCGGATAGGCCAGTGCGATATGCAGCAGGAAACGGTCGAGCTGCGCCTCGGGCAATGGGTAGGTACCGGCCTGCTCGATCGGGTTCTGGGTCGCCAGCACGAAGAATGGCGACGGCAATGGGCGCGTCACCCCGGCCTGGCTGACGGTGCGCTCCTGCATCGCCTCCAGCAACGCAGCCTGGGTCTTGGGCGGCGTGCGGTTGAGCTCGTCGGCCAGCAGCAGGTTGGTGAACACCGGGCCTTCCTGGAAGCGGAAATGGCGATGCCCGGTGCCGTGGTCCTCTTCCAGCAGTTCGGTGCCGAGGATGTCGCTGGGCATCAGGTCGGGGGTGAACTGCACACGGCGGAACTGCAGGTCCAGCGCCTGCCCCAGCGTGCGGACCAGCAGGGTCTTGCCCAGCCCGGGCACGCCTTCGAGCAGGCAGTGCCCGCCGGCCAGCAGGCCGGTCAGCAACTGCTCGACGACCGCCGCCTGGCCGACGACGGCCTGGCCGATCGCACTGCGCAGTGCCTCCAGGCGCTGGCGCCAGGCGTCGAGGTCGGCTTCGGTGGGGGCGGCGACGGTCATGCAGGAGTCCTGGGAGGAGAGACGGAAACGCGCTGGCGCGCGCGGGGCGGGATGCAGGCGGCGCGCACAGGCGGCCAAGGCGCGGCGGGCCGTGTGACAGGTCGGTACGCGGTACTGGCGCGGGCACTCATGCCATCAGCGCGTACATGATGATGTTGACCGCGAACCGGGTGTTGTCCTCGGCAAGGAAACGCTTGTTGCGCCAGTCGTAGTCCCATTCGCAGCCGTAATCCTTGTTGCTGTAGAGCACCGCCAGGCGGCCATGGATCTCGATGCCCTTGAGGTAGTCGTGGATCAGGTCGTCACCCCAGCCGTTGAGCTCGAAGCTGGTCGCGGGCGGGCCATCGGGAAAGCGGAAGAAGCTGCTGTAGAGCGGATGGCTGTTGGGCAGCTTCTGCAACGCCCTGGCGCCGAAGATCGATGCCATCTGCGCCTCGAACGACGTCGCGAACAGGCCGTCGATGTCGTGGTTGCAGTCGTCGACGAACACGAAGCCGCCGTTGCGCACGTAGCGCTCGAAGTTGCGCCGCTCGGCCGGATTGAACTCGACCAGCTTGTGTCCGGCGAGATAGCAGAACGGCGCGGCCAGCATCTTCGGGTCGGCGAGTGCGACGACGCGCTCCTCGGGGTCGACGCGCAGATTGGTGTAGTCGATCAGCGAGGTCAGCACGTTCGACGGCATCCGCGCATCGACGTCCCAGTCGCCCGAGTCGTAGCGCAGGCGGGTGAACCAGAAATCG
>JAFAFY010000041.1 GCA_023423235.1 Pseudomonadota bacterium | reverse complement strand
TCCGGGCTGGCCGCGGTGGCGGTGGCGTCGGCACCGATCTGGATCGCGTTGTTCCTGGCGCTGCGCGGCGACCGGCCGAGCCGGCTGGAGCTGCTGGGCCTGGCGGTCGGGTTCGCCGGGGTGCTGTGGCTCAATGCCGGCAGCTCGCTGACCGCCACCCCGCAGGGTCTGGTGGCGCTACTGATCGCGCCGCTGGCCTGGGCGTTCGGTTCGGTGTGGAGCCGCGGCCGCGACCTGCCGTCGCCGTTCATGGCCGCCGCCGCGCAGATGCTGGCCGGCGGCGTGCTGATCCTCGCCGCCGGCTTCGTGCTGGGCGAGCGCCTGCACGCATTGCCCACGCCCAAGGCCACGCTGTCGGTGGCCTACCTGGCCTCGTTCGGTTCGATCATCGGTTTCACCGCCTACATCTGGCTGCTGCACAACGTGCGGCCGACGCTGGCCGGCAGCTACGCCTATGTGAACCCGGCGATCGCGGTGCTGCTGGGCGCGTGGCTGGCGCAGGAGCGCTTCGACGTCAACGACCTCGGCGCGATGGCGGTGATCCTGCTGGCGGTGGTCGCCATCACCCTGGCGCGGGCGCGACGGGCGCCGCTGCCTGCGGCCGTGGCCGCGACCGGAGACGACGCATGATCGATATCGCCCAGAACCGTCGCGGCCTGTGGATCGCGGTCGCGGCCTTCGTGATCTGGGGCCTGATGCCGCTGTACTGGTACCTGCTGCGCGAGGTGCCGTCGCTGCAGATCGTGCTGCACCGCGCGCTGTGGTGCGCGATCCTGGTCGCGGCTTGGCTGACCCTGCGCCGCGGCCGCGGCTGGCTGCGCGAGATCCTGGCGCAGCCGCGGCTGGCCGGCATGCTGGCGCTGTCGGGCACGCTGATCGCGGGCAACTGGAGCCTGTACGTGTGGGCGGTCAACAACGGCCACGTGGTCGAGGCCAGCCTCGGCTACTTCATCAATCCACTGCTCAACGTCGTGATTGGCGTGGCGTTCCTGCGCGAGCGGCTGTCGGTGGCGCAATGGGTCGCGGTCGCGCTGGCGGCCTGCGGCGTGCTGTGGCTGACGTTCAACTACGGCAGCTTTCCGTGGATCGCCCTGTGCCTGGCGTGCTCGTTCGCGCTCTACGGGCTGATCCGCAAGTTCGCCGCGGTCGAGGCGGTGCAGGGGCTCGGGGTGGAGAACCTGTTCGTGTTCGGCCCGGCGCTGCTGGCGCTGCTGTGGCTGGAGTCGCAGGGGCAGGGCGGGTTCTTCTCGCTGCGCTGGGGTGGCTGGACCGACGTGCTGCTGGTGATGGGCGGTGCGCTGACGGCGATCCCGCTGATCTGCTTCGCCTACGCGGTGCGGCGGGTGCCACTGTCGGTGGTCGGCGTGCTGCAGTACATCGGCCCGACGCTGCAGCTGCTGCTGGGCGTGTTCTTCTTCGGCGAGGCGTTCGGCGTCGACCGCGCCACCGGTTTCGGCTTCATCTGGCTGGGCCTGGTGATCTTCGCGGTCGACGGCGTGCTGCAGTCGCGCCGCCGCGTGGTCGCGCAGCAGGCCTGAGGCTTGCCGCCCGGGCAACCGGGCGATGGCGCGGTTGGAGCGCGCGCGCGTCCCGGGCATGCGCGCCGGGTGCGCAGGTCACGGCGCCCCGGGTGCCGGCCTCAGCGCGCCGCCAGTGCCGTGTCCGGACAGGCGGGCGCATCGAACCAGCCGACGACGGTCGGTGCCAGGCGGTCGAGGCGCATCGGCAGGCTCAGGTGGTCCTCGCCCGGGATTTCGAGATAGCGCGCGCGTGGTGCCGCGGCGGCCAGGGCGCGGCCATGCGCCACCGGCACGTGCCGGTCGGCGGCGCCATGCACCAGCAGTACGCAGGCCGGCGCCTGCGCCAGCGCGGCGCCGACATCCACGCCATCGAGCGGGAGTGCCAGGGTTTCGCCGGCGCGGCGGATCGCGGTGTCCACCGTTTCGGGCTGCATGCGCCAGCGGATCCACTGCCGGGTCAGCCGCTGCAGGCCATCCTCCGGCTCGATCTCCAACATGTGCGGCAGCATGTCGCGAATCGCGGCGCCGGCATTGTCGAAGGATTCGAACGCGACCACGCGCTCGGCCTGCAGGCGCGGATCGGCGGCGCTGAAGAGCGCGGTCGCGGCGCCGTAGGACACGCCCAGCAGGTGCAGTGGCCCGCTGATCTCGCCGCGCGCGCGCAGCGCCGCGACCGCATCGACCACGTCCACCGCCTCGCGCGTGCCATAGCCGGCAGGCGCGGCGCCGGAGCGGCCGTGGTTGCGCAGGTCCAGGGTGATCGTGCGGTAGCCGGCCTCGGCCAGCTGCAGCGACCAGGGCAGCAGCGAGCCGCCGTCCATCATCCAGCCGTGCAGCAGCACCACGGTGCCGCGCGGCGCTGCCGGCGCGGCGGTGGGCGCCTCGAACGCCATGTCGAAGTCCAGCGTCTCGGCATCGGCATCGGCGCCGTGCCAGGCATACGCGAACCGGTAGTCGCCGGGATCGAGCGCGCGCCAGAACACCTGCACGCCATCGCGGGTGGCGACGTGGCCGCTGCGATGCGGCAGCCGGGCGAAGGCGGCGTCGATCCGCGCGACCGGCAGCAGTGGCGAGGTGCCGCCCGGTGCGACCAGGTGGCCTGCCAGCGAGGACGACAACCCGGGCAGCGAGGAGAAACCGGCAACCAGCAGGCAGGCGGCGAGCAGACAGGCGAGGCGGAACATGACGCGCGGATCCAGATGCGAAAAACGGCCGCCCAGCCTAGGCAGGGCGCCGTGGGCGGGCTATCGCGTATCGATGACACTGTGATGACAGTGCAGGCGCGGTTCAGCCCGGCGCCCTGGCAATAGCCTCAGCCCCGTGCGACGACCAGCCACAGCAGCGCCGCGCTGCCGACCACCGCGGTCGCCATCGCGATGCTGCGCCAGCGCCTGGCGCGTACGCGCAGGCGGCGCACGCGCTCGTCGTTGAGCACGCGCGCCGATTCGATCATCGGTGCCGCGCGATGCTCGGCCTGCCGGTAGATCGCCTCGGCGCGGGTGGGGTCGGCTTCGGCCTGCAGCGCGGCGTCCTCGTAGAGCGCGAAGGCGCGCGACTGCAGGTCCTCGATCCGCTGCACCAGTTCGGCGTTCGACAGCGCCTGCGGCGCGGCGTCGCCCCTGCTGTTGTTGCCCATGCGGTCGTCGTCCAGGCCGCTCATGCCGCGCGCAGGGCGGTGGTGACGGGCAGCTGCGCGGCACGCACCGCCGGAAACAGGCCGCCGACGAAGCCGATCGCCAGCGCCCACTTCAGACCGCTCCACAGCAGCTCCGGGGTGACGCGGAACTGGAACGTCATCTGCCCGACGCCGCCGCCGGCCAGCGTCGATGCGCCGTAGCCGTCGAACAGCAGCCAGGCGATCAGTCCGCCGAGAACGCCACCGGCCAGCGCCAGCAGCATGGTCTCCAGCATCACCGCCACTACCACCGGCAGGCCGCGGAAGCCGATCGCGCGCAGGGTGGCGATCTCGCGCGCACGCGCGGCGACGGTCGCGAACATGGTGTTGAGCGCGCCGAACACCGCGCCCACCGCCATGATCGAACCGACCACGATGCCGATGATGCGCAGCACCTTGCTCATGCCCTCGGACTGCCTGGCGAAATAGTCGAGCGTGGTGCTGGCCTCGACCTGGGTGCGCGGGTCGGCGTCCAGCGTCGCCTTGAACGCCTTGAACGCGTCCGGGCTGGTCAGGCGCGCGGTGATCGACGCGCGGCTGGCGCCGCGGCGGTAGGTGGTGGCGACGACTTCGGCGTCGGCCCAGATTTCCGAATCCATCGCATCGCCCGATTCGAACGCACCGACCACGTCCCAGGTGTCGCTGCCCAGACGCACCGAACTGCCGGGCTCGAGTCCGGCGAACTGCTTGCGCGCGCCCTGGCCCACGATCAGCTCGCGGCGCCCGGTCTCGAACATGCGGCCCGCATTGATGCGCAGCTTCGGCCGCACCGGAAACGCCATCTCGCCGACGCCGCGGAACTGCACGCTGCCCTCGTCGTCCGCCGTGCCACCGCGCAGCGGCAGGTTGGCCGCCACTACCAGCTCGGGCGAGGCCAGTGGCCGGCCTTCGCCATCGCGGGCGATCTCCGGTGCCTGGATCACGGTGTTGATCAGCGACCGGTCGATCACCGACATCACCTCGGCCGCCGAGCCGCCGCGCATGACGATCGCGGTCGATGCATCGCCGGTGTTGCCGACGGTCTGCCGGTAGCCCTCGGCCATCGACAGCAGCGCGACCAGCACCGCGACCACGCCGGCGATGCCGATCGCCACCACCGACGACGCGCCGAGGCGCTGGCCCAGGGTGCTGATGCCGACATGGCTGACCGACGCCGCCTGGCGGCCGCCGCGGCTGAGCAGCAGCCACAGCGCGGCGATCGCGGCCAGCGCCAGCAGCACGTACCAGGGCGCGAGGATCCACACCACGAGTGCGAGGATCAGCACGAACACCAGGCCGGCGTTCTGCAGCAGGGACTTCAGGAACGGATGCATGGCGGTCTCCTCAGCGGCCCGCGAGGGCGTCGACGATGTTCAGGCGCATCGCACGCACGGCCGGCAACGCGCCGACGACGATGCCGATCGCGGCCATCAGGCCCAGGCCCAGCGCCCAGCTCTGCCACTCGATGCCCGGCAGCCGGATCATGTCGCCGGCGACCAGGTTCACCGCCGCGCTGGCCAGCGCCGCCAGGCCCAGGCCCAGCACGCCGCCGAACAGCACCAGCAGCACCGATTCGGCCAGCACCAGCAGCAGCACGCTGGTGCTGGAGAAGCCGATCGTTTTCAGTACCGCCAGCTCCGAGGTGCGCTCGCGCACCGCCTGCGCCATGGTGTTGCCGGTCAACAGCAACAGGGTGAAGAACACCGCGCCCATGATCGCGCCGACGATCAGGCCGATGTCGGCCATCTGCTTGAGCTGCGAGGCGAACGCGGCAGCCTCGGTCATGGTGCGGGTCTCGTTGGGCGAGTTGGCCGACAGCGCATCGATCGCCTTGGCCGCGCGGTCGGCGCGGCGCACATCCGACACCCGGCTGATGTACCAGCCGACATCGCTGTCGACGTAGGGCGTGGACTCGGCGAAATAGTCCCAGTGCATCAGCAGCAGCTGGTCGTTGAAGCCGCCGGCCTTGGCGTCCTTGTTGCGCATCACGCCGACGATGTCGAACGCCCAGTTCAGCGAACCGTCGCTGTTGGGGAAGATCGAGGATTGCAGCGGAATGCGGTCGCCGACCTTCCAGTCGAAGCGCTGCATCAGCTTCTCGCCGACCAGCACGCCGGTACGGGTACGCGCGAAGGCGTCGCGTTCGGCCTGGTCGACGACGATCTCCGGATACAGGTCCAGGTAGTTGGGCGCGACGGCGAAACTGAAGAGCTGGTTGCGCGGCCCCTGGTAGGTGCCGCCAAACCAGTTGGCGTAGGTCACCGCCTCGATGTTGTCGACCAGTTCGATGCGCTTGCCCAGCGCCTGCGGCAGCGTCTCGATGAAGGACAGCCGCGACGAGGTCTGCAGGCGCTGCGCGCCGTCGGCGTTCTGGCCCATCTGCGCGAACGCCACGCGGATGCCGTCGAGCAGGCCGAACAGCAGGAAGGCGGCGACGATCGACATGACCGTCAGCGCGGTGCGGGTCTTGCGGCGCATCAGCGCCGCCCAGATCAGATGCAGGTATTTCATGGGATGTCCTGCTGTTGTGCTTTCAGGAATTCAATGCGTGCGCGATGCGGCTCTGCTCCTTCCCCCGCGTGCGGGGGGGATGGCCGGGATGGGGGCGAACCGCCAGGTCGCAGAAAGATCGGGTCCAGCGAAACGCGTGAGCGCTCGTTCTTATCCCGACCTGACCCTTCGCCCCCACCCAACCCTCCCCCGCGTCGCGGGGGAGGGCTCAAGCGCTCACGCCGCCGCCGCGTGCTCGCCCACCAGCGTGCCCTTGTCCAAGTGCAGCGTGTGGCTGGCGTACTCGGCGGCCTTGGGGTCGTGGGTCACCATGACGATGGTCTTGC
>JAFAFY010000031.1 GCA_023423235.1 Pseudomonadota bacterium | reverse complement strand
GACGCGCTCCTCGGGGTCGACGCGCAGATTGGTGTAGTCGATCAGCGAGGTCAGCACGTTCGACGGCATCCGCGCATCGACGTCCCAGTCGCCCGAGTCGTAGCGCAGGCGGGTGAACCAGAAATCGTAGCGGGCCGATTGCGCGGTAAGCGGCGCCGCCGCGAGCGCCGCCGTGCCGCCCAGCAGCAGACGCAGGAACTGGGCGCGGGTCATGCCCAACGCACCGTCATCCCGCGCTGCGCGCCGCCTTCTCCCGCAGTCGGGAGAAGGGCCTGCAGCCGGCGCGTCGCTTCCTCACACCGCATCCGACAGCGAGGTGAAGGTGAAGTCCCGCAGCCGCATCGGCGGCAGCATCATCACCATCGACGACTCGTCGCCGCCCACGCGCACCGGCCGCCCAAGCTCGTCGATGTTGTTGAGCATGATCACCGGCGATTCGTTGAAGCGGAAATTCTTCAGCGGGTACTTGATCTCGCCGTTCTCGATGTAGAAGGTGCCGTCGCGGGTCAGCCCGGTCAGCAGCACGGTCTGCGGATCGACCATGCGGATGTACCAGGTGCGGGTCACCAGGATGCCGCGGTCGGTGCCGCGGATCAGGTCCGCAGTCGAGGCATCGCCGCCCGACATCAGCAGGTTGCCCGGGCGCCCGACCGCACGCTTGCCCTGCTGCTGCGCCCAGAAGCGCGAATAGTCGAGGTTGGCGATCCTGCCGTTCTCGATGATCGCCATCTTCTCGCGCGGCAGTCCCTCGCCGTCCCACGGCATCACCGCCGCTTCTGGATGCCAGGGATCGGCAATGATGTTCACGCGCGGGTCGTAGACCTGCTCGCCGAGCTTGTTGCCGCCGCCGCGCCTGGACAGGAAGCTGCGGCCTTCATCGGCCGTGCGCGCGTCGAAGAACCGCATCATGAAGGAGATCAGGCCCGCGGCCGCCGCCGGCTCCAGGATCACCGTGTACTTGCCCGGCTCCAGCGCCTGGGCCTCGGCCGAATCGCTGGCCTTGCGCATGGCAATGCGTACGTCGCGGCCGGCGTCGAACGCGCTGGCGTCCTTGAGGTTGCGCCCCACCCAACCAGAACCGCGGCCGTCCTCGGTGCGCACGGTGCAGGTGTAGTTGAAGTTCGTTGCCTGCTGGTAGCCGAAGTTGCCATTGCTGTTGGCGAAAGCGACGAAGCGCTTGCCGTCGTCGAGGAAGCCCGCGGCGATCAGCTGTTCGGCGCGGCATGGAGTGATCGAACCCGCAGCCACATTGGCGCGGAATTCCGGGGTGATCGCGGCGGTCGATTCGCTGAAGGTCGGGCTGGGGCGGTATTCCTGTTTGCCGATGGCCGGCAGGAACTCGGGGTTCTCCGGCGCCAGACGCGCCAGGTCTTCGGCGCGCTTGACCACGCTGCGCAGCGAAGCCTCGTCGAAGGCGTTGATGCTGGCGGTGCCGACGCGCCTACCGAACGCCACCTGCACTGCCAGTTCCGCATTGCTGACGATGCCGCTGGTGGAGACGTTGTTGAGCGCGAAGCGGATGTTGCCGTCGACCGACCCCGACAGGGTGGCGGTGCATTCATCGGCTTTGGACAGGGCGACGGTCTTTTCGAGGATCTCGCGCGCCTGGGCTTCGGTGAAGATGGTCATGATCAAAGCTCCTTAGCCGAGCGAACGCGCGGTGTTGATGACGTTGATGCCGTTGAAGCGCGCGGTCGACGAGCCGTGCGAGACCGCCGAAACCTGGCTCGGTTGGCCCTTGCCGTCGAAGAACGAACCGCCGAGGCGGTAGTCGCTCTCGTCGCAGATCGCCACGCAGGCGTTCCAGAATTCCGGGGTGCGGATCTGGTAGGCGACGTCCTCGACCATGCCGGCGATCGCGCCATCCTTGATCTCGTAGAACAGCTGGCCGCCGAACTGCGCGTTGTAGCGCTGCTGGTCGATCGAGAACGAGCCGTCGCCGATGATGTAGATGCCGTTCTCCACGTCCTTGATCATGTCGGCCACGCTCAAGCGGGCCTTGCCTGGTGCCAGCGAGACGTTGGGCATGCGCTGGAACTGCACGCTCGACCACGAGTCGGCATAGCAGCAGCCGTCGGACGCCGTCTTGCCCAGGATATGGGCCTGGTCGCGGATCGCCTGGTAATCGACCAGCTTGCCGTCGGTGATCATGTCCCAGCGTTTGGTCGCCACGCCCTCGTCGTCGAAGGCCACTGCGCCCAGGCTGCCGGGCTGGGTCTTGTCGGCGAACACGGTGACGATGTCGCTGCCGTACTGGAAGCGTTGCTCGCGCTTGTCGAGGGTCGCGAAACTGGTGCCGGCGTAATTGGCTTCGTAGCCGAGCACGCGGTCGAGTTCCAGCGGGTGGCCGATCGACTCGTGGATCGTCAGCCAGGTGTGCGAGGGATCGAGCACCAGGTCGTAGCGGCCGGGCTTGACCGACGGTGCGCGCAGCTTCTCCTGCGCCTGGCGGGCGGCGGCGATCGCGTCCTCGCGCATGTCGTAGGAACTGCTGTAGTTGGTGACGCCGTTGGGCGAGACCACCTTGCCCGACGCCGCGCCGTCCAGGTACTCGTAGCCCAGCCCCATCGGCGCCGACAGCCCCTCGCGGGTGCGGAACTTGCCGCTGGCCTTGTCGATCGCGGTGACCGTCATCGGCGCCCAGATCCGGTGCACGTCTTGGTCGATGTAGGAACCATCGGTGCTGGCGAAGTACTTCTGTTCGTTGACCAGGAACAGCGTCGAATTGACGAAGCTGGCGCCCGCGGCCAGCGCGGCGGCGTTGACGTCGAGCAGCAGCGCGACTTTCTCCGCGACCGGCACCTCCATGCCGTTCTTGACGATCGGCGTGCGCCAGGCCACCTCGCCCACACCGGTGACCGGCGCCAGCTGCACCGGCGCGGTCTGGATCCTGGCGTTGGCCTGTGCAATCGCGACCGCCTGGCGCGCGGCCTCGGCCACGCCCTGCTCGGTCAGCGTGTTGGTCGCGGCGAAGCCCCACGCACCGCCCGCGACCACACGCACGCCGACACCGGTCGATTCGGTGCTGACCACGTTCTGCACCTTGTCCTCGCGGGTCATGACGAACTGGCGCAGATAGCGGCCCACGCGCACATCGCAGTAGCTGGCGCCGGCTGCGGTGGCGGCGTTGAGGCCGGCGTCGGCCAGGCGCTTCTTGAAGCCCGTGTCGAGCGTGGACAACAGCTGTTCGGCGGCGATGACCCGACCGAATACGGCGGGCAGCAGCAGGCCGCCCGCACCGACACCAGCGAGGGCGAGGAAGTCGCGTCTAAGCAAGGGAGCTCTCCGGGAACGGGTCCGCGGCAGGTGGCCGTGGACGCAGTGGCAAGGGCGGCGTCGCGTCCTGCGGGGCCATCGCGATTCTTGACGCGGGTGACGGACAGCGTCCAGTGACTTTTGGCATAGGAGCGGTGATTCGTGATTGGTGATTCGGAACGGCAACGGCATGGGGCCCCTGCTTTTTCGAATCACCAATCACGAATCACCAATCACAGATTCCGCGCGGTATTGATGATGTTGACCCCGTCGAACCGCGTCGTGCTGCTGCCGTGCGAGACCGCCGAAACCTGGCTCGGCTGGCCCTTGCCGTCGAAGAACGAACCGCCCAGGCGGAAGTCGCGTGCGTCGCAGATCGCGCTGCAGGCGTTCCAGAACTCCGGGGTGCGGATCTGGTAGGCGGCGTCCTCGACCATGCCGGTGATCGCACCGTTGCGGATGGCGTAGTACAGCTGGCCGCCGAACTGGGCGTTGTAGCGCTGCTGGTCGATGGAGTAGGAGCCGCGGCCGTGGATGTAGAGGCCGCGCTCGACGCCGGCGATCATCTCCGCCACCGTCAGCGGGGTCTTTCCCGGGGCCAGCGAGACGTTGGGCATGCGCTGGAACTGCACGCTCGACCATGAGTCGGCATAGCTACAGCCGTCGGATTCGGTCTTGCCCAGCCGGTAGGCCTGGTCGCGCGTGGTCTGGTAGTCGACCAGGATGCCGTCCTTCACCAGATCCCAGCGCTTGCCCGGCACGCCCTCGTCGTCGTAGCCGACCGCGCCCAGGCTGCCGGGCTGGGTCCTGTCGGCGAAGAAATCCACGATCCCGCTGCCCCAGCGGAAACCCGTGTCGCGCTTGTCGAGCGTGGCGAAGCTGGTGCCGGCGTAATTGGCTTCGAAGCCCAGCACCCGGTCGAGTTCGAGCGGATGGCCAACGTTCTCGTGGATGGTCAGGAACAGGTTCGTCGGGTCGAGCACCAGGTCGTAGCGGCCGGGCGCGACCGACGGCGCGCGCAGTTTCTCGCGCGCCTGGTGCGCCGCGGCGACGGCGTCCTCGCGCATGTCGTAGGCCTGGCCGTAGGCCACGACGCCGCCGGGCAGTTCGAAGCGCTGCGCCGGGTCCGGGGTCAGGTACTCGTAGCCCAGGCCCATTGGCGAGGACAGCCCGTCGCGGGTGCGGAACCTGCCGCTGGCCTTGTCGACCGCGGTCACGGTGAACGGCGCCCAGATCCGGTGCACGTCCTGGTCGATGTAGGAGCCGTCGGTGCTGGCGAAGTATTTCTGTTCGTTGACCAGGAACAGCGTCGAGTTGACGAAGTTGGCGCCGGCGCCGGTGGCCGCGGCGTTGACCGACAGCAACAA
>JAFAFY010000002.1 GCA_023423235.1 Pseudomonadota bacterium | reverse complement strand
GCCTGCTGGCGGTGGTGGGTCAGCGCGACCGAATGGAACTCGCCCGAGGAATCGTCGCCCAGCAGCACGCAGGAGGGGTACTTCCAGGTGATCGCCGAGCCGGTCTCGACCTGGGTCCAGGTGACCTTGCTGCGCGCGCCGCGGCATTCGGCGCGCTTGGTGACGAAGTTGTAGATGCCGCCACGGCCCTGCTCGTCGCCGGGGTACCAGTTCTGCACCGTCGAGTACTTGATCTCGGCGTCTTCCAGCGCGACCAGTTCCACCACCGCCGCGTGCAACTGGTTCTCGTCGCGCATCGGCGCGGTGCAGCCTTCCAGATAGCTGACGTAGGCCTTGTCCTCGCAGACGATCAGCGTGCGCTCGAACTGCCCGGTATGCCCGGCGTTGATGCGGAAATAGGTGCTCAGCTCCATCGGGCAGCGCACGCCCCTGGGGATGAACACGAAGCTGCCGTCGGAAAACACCGCCGAGTTGAGCGCGGCAAAATAATTGTCGCCGACCGGCACCACGCTGCCGAGGTACTGCTTCACCAGGTCGGGATGGTCCTTGATCGCCTCGGACATCGAGCAGAACACGATGCCCTTCTCGGCCAGTTCCTTGCGGAAGGTGGTGCCGACCGAGACCGAGTCGAACACCGCGTCGACCGCCACGCCCGCCAGCTTGGCGCGCTCGTGCAGCGGCACGCCCAGTTTGTCGTAGGTGTCGATCAGCTCCTGCGGCACCTCGTCGAGCGAGGCGTACTTGGCCTTGGGCGCAGAGTAGTAGCTGACCGACTGCAGGTCGATCGGGGCGATGTCGAGCTTGGCCCAGTGCGGCACCGGCATCGTCAGCCAGTGCCGGTAGGCGGCGACCCGCCACTCGGTCATCCACTCGGGTTCCTGCTTCTTGGCCGAGAGCGCGCGCACCACGTCCTCGTCGAGGCCGGGCGGGAAACTGTCGGATTCGATCTCGGTGACGAAGCCGGCGTCGTAGCGACGGCCCAGCTGTTCGTGGATCGCCGCGTTCTGGCGCGGGGCGTTGGCAGGTGCTTCTGCGATGTCGGTGGCCATGGGGCTGCCTACTGTCTATGCGGAGGCGAGGCGGGCGTGGATGCGCTTCGCGTCGCTGGGGGAAGAGGGGGCGGGTGCGGGCGCCGCGGCATCGCCGAGCATCTGCGCCAGGCTCACGCTGCGCAGGGCATCGGCGACGACGTCGTTGATCCGCCGCCAGTTGGTGCGCGCGCCGCACTGCGCGGAAATGCCGCAGGTGCCTTCGTGCAGGCTGCATTCGGTCATCGCCAGCGGGCCTTCCATCGCCTCGACGATCTCGACCAGGCTGATGGCAGCGGCCGGGCGCGCCAGCCGGTAGCCGCCGTTGGCGCCGCGGAAGCCCTCGACCAGGCCGGCCTGGGCCAGCGGCTTGAGCAGCTTGCTGACCGTCGGTGCCTCCAGCCCGGCCTGCTCGGCAAGCTCGGTCGCGCTCATCACCGCATCCGGCCGCGCGGCGAGCACGGTCATCACGACGGTGGCGTAATCGGTGAGCTTGGTGACCCGGAGCATGGGGGCGGCGGCTTCAAAACGGACCAAAATTGTACGCTTTTGCCGCGGGCGACTCAATGTGTGGATGCCGCGGGTTCAGGGCCGGGCGCGGGCATGCGGTTCTGGCGCGATGGGCACGGCGTGCGCAAGCCGCCGCGGCGACCGTACCGGCACCTGCGTTTCCACTTCACGCTGGCATGCAGCGGGCGATATCGAGGAACCCGGAGCCCGCTGGAATCACTGCGGCCGGTGGGCATCGCTGGCGGCGCAGCACGATGTTGGACACAATGCAGCGACTCCTTTCCGCCGAGCCAGCGATGCCCAAGGAACACAAGAAGAAGCCGAAGAAGATCGAGGCCCGCCTGTCGAGCATCCACGGCAACGGCGTGTTCGCCACCGAGGCGATCGCCAAGGGCGAGCGGATCATCCGCTACAAGGGCTTCCTGCGCAGCCACGAGGACGTCGACAACGAATACGGCGACCTCGACGAGGACGGCCATACCTTCCTGTTCACCCTCAACGACGATTACGTGATCGACGCCAACGTCGACGGCAACATCGCGCGCTGGATCAACCACAGCTGCGAGCCCAGCTGCGAGGCGGTGGTGCAGGAGGATCCCAAGGAACGCCGGCACAAGGACAAGGTGTTCATCGAGGCGATCCGCGACATCGCCGCGGGCGAGGAGCTGACCTACAACTACGGCATCACCCTGGCCGAGCGGCACACGCCCAAACTCAAGAAGCTCTGGGGTTGCCGCTGCGGCTCGGCCAAGTGCACCGGTACGATGCTGCAGCCCAAGAAGTGATGCGCCCTCAGGGCGCCGGGGTTTCCCGCAGTTCCGCCGAGGCGATCCGCCAGCTGCGCTGCACGTCGCTGGCGCCATCCACCACCGCGCGCCGCAGCACATAGGTGCCGCTGAAACGGCGGCTGCTGCCGTCGCGCTGGCGCGCATCGAGCGTGACCGGCACTTCGATGAACCTGGAGCCGGCGCCGGCATCGACATTGCCCGGCGCGCCGATGTCGACCAGCACGGCAGTGGTATCGGCGAATCCGGCGGCGAAGGCCTCGGGGCTTTGCCCGCTGCTGCGGCCGCCGTCGGACCACAGCGCATAGGCGCGTGGATAGTCGAGGGCATTGATCGCGGCATAGTAGGTGCGGATCACCGCCGCCGCTTCCTCCAGGCCGGGTTCGGGCTGTGCACTGGCGTCGATGCCGGCTGCGTCCGCGTCCGGCGCGAGCAGGCCGGTTTCGGGTTCGTCCTCCAGCGGTGGCAGCAGCGCTTCCGGCGACGGCGCCGGTGGCGTCCCGCCCAGCGGCACATCGCCCGGTCCGGGCGTGGCGGGCATCGCGGTCAGCGGCCCGTGCGGTGTCTGCGGGTGCGGCAGTGGCGCTTCATCGGTCGTGGCGCCCGTGGTCGCGGGCTGGGCGCGGTCGCCGCAGGCGCACAGACCCAGCGAGATCAGCAGCGCCACCGTTGCGGCGCGTCCGTGTCGCGCGCCGGCGGAATCAGCGCGCAAGGTGCACCACCACGCGTGCGTCCTTCACTTCGACGTTGCCGATGTGGCGGCCTCTGGGCAGCCGCGACAGCAAATCGTCGTCGATCCGGTAGACCGGCTCGCTGCGCGCGTACTCGGCCAGCAGGCTGTTGACCACGCCGCGTGCGCCGCCGCGCAGCAGGCTGTTGCTGCCGGGCAGGTCGAACTGCAGCAGCTCCGGGTTCTCCAGGTGCAGGCCGCGGGTCGAAGGCTCATAGCGCAGGCCGCTGACCAGGGCCAGATGGCCGGGCCGGGCGTCGCTGCCCAGGCCGTCGAGCGTGAGATCGAAGTCCAGCCGCAGGCGGTCATCGCCGATGGGCAGGCTGATCCGCGGATTGTCCAGCGTCACCGAGACGATGCCACCGAGCTTGTCGAAGCTGCGCGGGAAGCGGTTGTCGAGCTGGCGCTGCAGTTGCGGCGCGGTGAAGGCGACCTGGTCGTTGAGCCAGGCCGACACCACCCCGATCGAGGTGCAGGCGGTCACGCAGG
>JAFAFY010000381.1 GCA_023423235.1 Pseudomonadota bacterium | reverse complement strand
ACGCCATCGCCCGCGATGGCCAGGCCATGCTGCACCTGGACCTGGCGCCGGGCCGCGACCTGGCGCGGCTGACGGCGGAACTGGCGAAACCGCGCGGGCGCCGCAGCCTGGGCGAGCACCTGCGCCGCGCGACCGGCATTTCCGGGGCCAAGGCCGCACTGCTGTTCGAGGTACTGGACAAGGCGGCGTTGCAGGACCCGGCGCGGATCGCCGCCGCGATCAAGGCACTGCCGCTGCGGCTGACCGCCGCGCGGCCGATCGCCGAGGCGATCAGCAGCGCCGGCGGCGTGCGCCTGGAGGCGATGACCGACGACCTGATGCTGCGCATGCTGCCCGGCGTGTTCGCCGCCGGCGAGATGCTGGACTGGGAAGCCCCGACCGGGGGCTACCTGCTGACGGCGTGCTTCGCCAGCGGCGCGGTCGCGGCCGAGGGCGCGCTGCGCTGGCTGGCGGCGCGCGCCGGTTCCGCCTGCGGGGAATCAGGCTGACGCCAGGCGCCGCGCATCGTCCAGCGGCAACAGGCGCAACGCACTGTCGAAGCGACGCGGCCGGCCATCCAGCGGATCGGCGAAGGCCAGCGTCCGCGCCAGCAACTGCAACGGCGGCGGCGAAGCGGTTGCGTCGCGGGCCTCGCGCAGCTGCGGATACCACGGGTCGAACAGGATCGGCGCGCCCAGTGCGGCCATGTGCACGCGCAACTGGTGCTTGCGGCCGCTGACCGGCTGCAGGCGGTAATGCCACAGATCGCCAGCGCCGCGGGCGATCACGTCGACCCGGGTCTCGCTGTTCGCCGTGCCCTCGATTTCCTGCATGCGGAAAAACGGCGTCCCGCGCACCAGCCGGCTGCGATGCACATGCGGCAGCGACAGCGCCGGCAGCGCCGGCGCCAGCGCCTCGTAGGTCTTGTCGATGCGTGCCTCGCGCAGCAGGGCCTGATAACGCCCGCGGGTCGCGGGATTGGCCGAGAACAGCACCAGGCCCGCGGTGCCGCGGTCGATGCGGTGCAGCGGCACCAGTTGCGGATTGTCGAGGCGGCGGATCAGGCGCGTCAGCAGCGTCTGGGTGACGAAGGCACCCGTCGGCGCCACCGGCAGGCCGTGCGGCTTGTCGGCGACGACGAGGTCGTCATCGACATGCAGCACCTGTTCGACGGCATCGATCGCCGGCTCGTCGGCGACTTCCCGGTAGTAGCCGATCTCCGCGCCGATCCGGTAAGGCGTCTCCGGTGCCACCGGCCGGCCATCCGCCGCAAGCACCCGGCCACGCGCGATGCGCGCGCGCCAGACCGCGGCCGGCACCTGCGGAAAATGCGCGGCCAGCGCCTCCAGCACCGTCGCCCAGGGGCCCGGCGGCAACTGCAGCCGGCTGGCCGGCACGCCATCGAGCACGGGGAAGCGCGTCGCGCTCATCGCAGGCCGCGCGGCGTGCGTGGCTCAGTCCGCGGCATCGGCCTCTTCGCGGCCCTGCTGGCGGATGATCGCCTCCTGGCGCGCGTCCTCGATCGACCACAGCACCGCGCGGGTATCAGCGGTATGGGTGTCGAACACGAACCGGCCGGTCAGCGGCGAATCGGCGCGCAGTTCGCCGGCCTCGAACAGCGCCCACATCTCCTCGCCGTAATGGGTATCGGCCAGCTCCGGCGCGAAACGCGCCAGGGTGTCGCGGATGTTGTGCACGTCGCGCAGCAGCATGGCGCGCGCGGCGTTGTTGCCGGCGGCGCTGACCACCTGCGGGAAATCGATCAGCACCGGCCCGTCGGGCGCGACCAGCACGTTGTATTCGGACAGGTCGCCGTGGACCATGCCCAGCGCCAGCATGCGCGCGACATCGCGCACCAGCATCGCGTGATAGTCGCGCGCCTGCTGCGGCTCCAGTTCCACCTCGCCCAGGCGCGGCGCGCTGAAGCCTTCGGCATCGGTCACCAGGTCCATCACCAGCACGCCGTGGAAGAAGCCGTAGGGCCTGGGCACGCGCACGCCGGCCTCGGCCAGCGCGTACAGCGCATCGACCTCGGTGGTCTTCCACGCGGCTTCCTGCTCGCGGCGGCCGAACTTCGTCGCCTTGCCCATCGCGCGCTGCTCGCGGCTGCCGCGGACCTTGCGGCCTTCCTGGTACTGCACCCGCGCCTGGAAACTGCGCTGGGCCATGTCCTTGTAGACCTTGGCGCAGCGCACCTCGTCACCGGCGCGCACCACGTACACCGAGGCTTCCTTGCCGCTCTTGAGCGGCCGCAGCACGGCATCGATGATGCCGTCGTCAATTAGCGTCTGCAGTCCCTGCGGGGTCTTCATGGGGCCGGCGTATCGGAAGAATGGCCGGGCATTGTGCCGGCAAACCGGTGATGGCATCCGAACGCTGGCCTACCATGACGTTGGGGCAGCGTCGTCGGGCCGCGAGGCGGCTGGCTGCACTTCACCCACCGACATCGCGGCCACTGTCGTTCATCCGGTCCGGCGTCTCAGGTATCCAGCACGGCGAGGCCGGTATCCGCCATACAAACTAGTCGCCGCGGGCCCTGTACCAAGCGGCTCGCTGGCCCGCCACGTCCAAGTAGCGCAACTCGAAGAGGCGCGATTCGTGCAGCACCTGTCGCCAACTCGAACACCCGTACCTGGCAGGCAGCTGGTCCGCATACCGTTGCCTGATCCACTGACCGGCGGCGCCGACCGGGGTCCAACCGTCCACGGCAAGGTCCCCGGAGGCCTCCCTTAAAGCACGGACGATGCCGGATGCGGGCCAGTCCACGACGCCATCAGGTGCAATGCCGTCGATCACCAAGTCGCGGAAAACATCGGACTTCACGAACTCGGCAGCCAGCCGCTTGGCCTGGTCCATATGCTCCGCCCAACCCCGCAGCTGCTCGAAATGCTGGTCGATGCAGGTGTACGCAGCGATCAGTCCGGCATGCGCAGCTCTGCAACCGTCCAGCGACCAGAGATCGTGGCGCTCGATGAAATGGTGCACCAATTCGTTGCGCAACCCCACCAGCGCCTTCAATTCGCCCAGGGTCCGGGCGTAATCCTCAGCCGAGAGCTGCAC
>JAFAFY010000315.1 GCA_023423235.1 Pseudomonadota bacterium | reverse complement strand
GCGTCGGCCTCCGAGTACACCGCCACGGTACGGATGCCCAGGCGGCGCGCGGTGCGGATGATGCGGCAGGCGATCTCGCCGCGGTTGGCGATGAGGATCGAATCGAACATCGGGTCTAGCCTCCCCTTGAAGCGGTGGGCTTGAAGCCTGCCTCGATCATCGATGCTGTGCCCACACCGGCGCGCGCTTGTCGAGGAATGCGGTCAGGCCTTCCTGGCCTTCGGCCGAGACGCGCAGGGCGGCGATCAGGGTGGCGTTGTCCTGGTCGAGCAGGTCGCGGTCGGTCGCGGCCACGACCTCGCGCACCAGGCGCTTGGCATCGGCCGCGGCAAACGGGCCGGCCTTGCGCAGCAGCGCGATCTGGCGCTCGACCGCGGCGTCCAGGTCGTCGGCCTCGACCACCGCGTGCAGCAGGCCGATGCGCTCGGCCTGCGCGGCGTCGAAGACCTCGGCGGTGGCGAAATACCTGCGGGCGTTGCGCGCGCCGATCGCGGCGATGACGTAGGGCGAGATCACCGCCGGCAGCAGGCCGAGCCGGCTCTCGGTCAGGCCGAACTTCGCCGCCGGCACGCCGATGGCGATGTCGCAGCAGGCGATCAGGCCCACGCCGCCGCCGAATGCGGCGCCATGCACGCGGGCGATGGTGGGTTTGGGCAGTTCGTCGAGGGTGCGCATCAGGCGGGCGAGGGCGAGTGCGTCCTCGCGGTTTTCCGGCTCGCTGGCGGCGGCCATGCCGCGCATCCAGTTGAGGTCGGCGCCGGCCGAGAACGAGGCGCCGGCACCCTCCAGCACCACCACGCGGATGTCCGGGTCCTGGGCGACGCTCTCCAGCGCGGCGGTCAGCGCGGCGATCAGCCCGGCGTCGAAGGCGTTGTGCAGCGCGGGCCGGTCCAGCCGCAGGCGGGCCACGGCATCGGCGTGGACGAGGGTCAGGGCATCGGGCATGGCGGGCGGTCCTGCAAAGCGGACCGGAATCATAACGGGGCGCCGGTGGACGCCGTGCCGCACTGCAACCACGGCGTAGAATCGCGAACCATTCTCGATACGCGATCCAGGCCGTGAACCTCTGCCAGTTGCCACGCCGCACGCCCGCACTCGTCGAAGACATCGACAGCCGCGGCACGGTCGATCCGATCGCGAGCCGGTTGCGCGAGTTGGGCTTCGTGGCGGGCGAACCGGTGCAGGTGATGGCGGCCGCGCCGTTCGGCGGCGATCCGCTGCTGGTGCAGATCGGCTACACCCGCTTCGCCCTGCGCCGCAGCGAGGCGGCGCGGGTGCGCGTACGGCTGGAGGCGGTGGCATGAGCACGGCGGCGCCGCGTTTCGCCCTGGTCGGCAGCCCCAACGCCGGCAAGACCGCGCTGTTCAACCTGCTGACCGGCAGCCGGCAGAAGGTGGCCAACTACGCCGGCGTCACCGTCGAACGCAAGGAAGGCCGCATGCGCGGTCCCGGTGGCGAAAGCTGGGCGGTGCTGGACCTGCCGGGCGCCTACAGCCTGCAGCCGGCAAGCCTGGACGAGCAGATCACCCGCGACCTGTGCCTGGGGTTCTATCCCGGCGAGCCGGCGCCGGATGTGCTGATCTGCGTGGTCGATGCGACCAATCTGCGCCTGCATCTGCGTTTTGCGCTGGAGCTGCGCCGGCTGGGAGTGCCGATGGTGGTGGCGTTGAACATGGCCGACGCCGCCCAGCGCCGCGGCATCGTCATCGACGTGGCCGCGCTGGAGGCCGGGCTTGGCGTGCCGGTTGTCCCGACCGTGGCAGTCCGCCGCGATGGTGCGCAGGGCTTGCTCGCGCGCCTGGCGCAGATGGCGGCGCTGCCGCGCGCGGCGCCACTCGCACCGACGCATCCGCCGCAGGCGATGGCGGCGGACGGCGATCTGCATGTCGAAACCCGCGCACTGCTGGCGGCTGCGGTGACCATGCCGCGCCGCACCGCGCACATCGACGACGCCCTCGACCGCTGGCTGCTGCACCCGGTGTTCGGCCTGCTGACGCTGGCCGCGGTGATGTTCCTGATCTTCCAGGCGGTCTACGCCTGGGCCGCGCCGCTGATGGACCTGATCGACGCCGGCACCGCCGCGCTCGGCGCCTGGGTGTCGGCCACACTGCCGGAGGGGCCGCTGACCAGCCTGCTGGCCGACGGCGTCATTGCCGGGCTTGGCGGCGTGGTGGTGTTCCTGCCGCAGATCCTGATCCTGTTCCTGTTCATCCTTGCGCTGGAGGAATCGGGTTACCTGCCGCGCGCGGCGTTCCTGCTCGACCGGCTGATGAAGGGCGCGGGCCTGTCGGGGCGCTCGTTCATTCCCTTGCTGTCGAGCTTCGCCTGCGCGATTCCCGGCATCATGGCCACGCGCTCGATCCAGGACCCGCGCGACCGCCTGGCGACGATCATGGTCGCGCCACTGATGACGTGTTCGGCGCGGCTGCCGGTCTACGCATTGCTGATCGGTGCCTTCATCCCGCAGCGCCAGGTCTGGGGCGCACTCAACCTGCAGGGGCTGGTGCTGTTCGCGCTGTACATGGCCGGCATCCTCAGCGCGCTGGCGGTGGCGTACGCGATGAAGCGGTGGCGCCGCGACAAGCGCGAGCATGCGCTGCTGCTGGAGCTGCCGTCCTACCGCCTGCCGCATCCGCGCGACCTGCTGATCGGGTTGAAGGAGCGCGCGCTGATCTTCCTCAGGCGCGTGGGCGGCATCATCCTGGCACTGACGGTGCTGCTGTGGTTCCTGCTGTCGTTTCCGGCGCCGCCCGAGGGCGCGACCGGCGCCGCGATCGAATACAGCCTGGGCGGCCGCATTGGCCACGCGCTGGCGGTGGTGTTCGCGCCGCTGGGGTTCAACTGGCAGATCTGCATCGCGCTGATTCCGGGGCTGGCGGCGCGCGAGGTCGCGGTGGCGTCGCTGGCCACGGTCTACGCGCTGTCGGCGGCGGACGACGAAGCCGCGGCACAGGCGCTGACCCCGATCATCAGCGACGGCTGGTCGCTGGCGACGGGCCTGTCGCTGCTGGTCTGGTTCATCTATGCGCCGCAGTGCGTGTCCACCTGGGCGACGATCAAGCGCGAGACCGGTTCCTGGAAACTGATGGCGCTCAACGCGGGCTATCTGTTCGCACTGGCCTACCTGGCCTCGCTGCTGACCTACCAGCTCGCCGTCGCGCTGGGCGCGGGCTGAGGGCCGGCGATGGGCATCGCGCTGCTGCTGCAGTACGCCGCCGTCGCCATCGCGGTGCTGCTCAGTGCCTGGATCGCGCTGGCCCGGCTTGCGCCTGGCGCCGCCCGGCGGCTGCGGATCGCGGTCGCCACGCCGTTGTTGCG
>JAFAFY010000291.1 GCA_023423235.1 Pseudomonadota bacterium | reverse complement strand
CTAATGCCCGATATGGGCATTTGCAAGCCATCCGGCATGGCAGGGAGACCCCCAGGGGAAATGAGGCGGCGCCGCGTGTTCCAGGTGTCCTCCCCCGGTGCCGTCGCACGCCATCAGGTGATATCGGCCAGCGAGTCGGGATCGGCCTCGTAGCGGGGCGGGCGCGGATTCAGATGCCCGCAGGCGTCGCAGGTGCGGTGTTCGACCGAGCCGTAGAAACGGTCGAACACCGGCGGGAAATCCTGCTCGATGTCGTGCAGATGGAAATACTGCTCGAACAGCTTGTGGTTGCAGCGCTCGCAGAACCACAGCAGGCCGTCGTCCTCGTGCGGCAGGCGCCGGCGCTCGACCACCAGGCCGATGGAGTCGGGGCCGCGCTGCGGCGAATGCGGGACGCGCGGCGGCAGCAGGAAGGTCTCGCCGGCGCGGATCGGAATGTCGCGCGGCCGGCCGTCCTCCTGGATGCGCAGCACCATCTCGCCTTCGAGCTGGTGGAACCACTCGGGGCCTTCCTCCCAGTGGTAGTCGGTGCGCGCATTGGGGCCGCCGACCACCATGACGATGAAGTCGCCGTCGTAGATGCACTTGTTGCCGACCGGCGGCTTGAGCAGGTGGCGGTGTTCGTCGATCCACTTCTGGAAGTTCAGCGGTCCGGGGATCATCGCGGGGTCTCCTGCTGCGTCGCTGGCTGGGACGCGTCCTGCGTCGCGGGCTGGGACACGTCTCTTCCCCCGCTCGCGGGGGAAGGTGCCCGAAGGGCGGATGGGGGCGCATCCGACGCGGCAAAGCCGCGCGCGTCCAGTGCGGGCGCGCTGGAAGCTGCCCGTGCCCCATCGCTGGTTCCGCCGACCGTCCCCGCATCTTCCGCGGGGCGGGCGAGGGACGCCGGTTCGCGGCCGGCGGCCGCGATGCATTTCAACTCGATCGCGATCGGCGTCGGCAGGGCGCTGATGCCCAGCGTGGTCCGGCACGGCGCGGTGGCCGGGTCGGGGAAGTATTCGGCCCAGACCGCGTTGTAGCCGGCGAAATCGCCGGCCATGTCGGTCAGGTAGACGGTCACGTCGACCAGGTCCTCCCAGCGCGCACCGCTGGCCTCCAGCACCGCGCGCACGTTGGCCAGCACGGCATGGGTCTGGGCGACGATATCGTGCGCGAGCAGCGCGCCGTCGGCGCCGGTGACGTTGCCGGGCACGGCATTGGTCGCCGGGTCGCGCGGGCCGATGCCCGAGAGCAGCAGCAGCTCGCCAACCCGGCGCGCATGCGGGTAGTTGCCGACGGGAGGCGGTGCGGCGGTGGCGCGGATGGTGTCGGACATCGCGGCCTCCCGGGGCTCAGTCGCGCGGTTGCGTGGTCGGCATGCCGGCGATCGCGGCCTGGTAGGCCGGCTCGACGTCGTCGGCGCTGAAGATGTCGATCGCCATCGGCCGCACGCGGCCGTCGCGCAGGCTGTAGACCCAGCCGTGCACGCCGAGTTTCTGGCCGCGCGCCCAGGCATCCTGGACCACGGTGGTGCGGCAGACGTTGGCCACCTGTTCGATGACGTTGAGCTCGCACAGGCGTGCGTGGCGCAGGTGTTCGGTCGGTACCTGGGCGAGGTAGGGCGCGTGCTTGGTGGCGATGTCGCCGACGTGCCGCAGCCAGTTGTCGGCCAGGCCCACGCGGGTGTCGGTCAGGCTGGCGTGCACGCCGCTGCAGCCGTAGTGGCCGACGACCAGGATGTCCTCGACCTTGAGCAGGTCGACCGCGAACTGGATCGCGCTGAGCGCGTTCAGATCGGTATGGATGACCAGGTTGGCGACGTTGCGGTGCACGAACACCTCGCCCGGGTCCATGCCGATGATCTGGTTGGCCGGCACCCGCGAGTCCGAGCAGCCGATCCACAGGTACTTGGGCGACTGCTGGCGCGAGAGGCGGTCGAAGAAGGTCGGGTCTTCCTCGCGCACGCGGTCGGACCACGCGCGGTTGCGCTGCAGCAGGGTGTCAAGATCGGTCTTCATGGCGGGCATTATTCCAGAGGGCGGGTTGCGCGCGTGTGCAGCGGCGCGCGGCGCTCAGATCGAGGCCATGCGCCCGCCGTCGACCGGCAGGCTGACACCGGTGATGTAGCCGGCGGCCGGTGAGCACAGGAAGGCGATGACTGCGCCGGTCTCGGCCGGGTCCGCGAAACGCCCGAGCGGCACGGTGGCGCGCATGCCCGCGAGGATCGCCTCGGCCGGCTTGCCGGTCGCGGCCACGCGGTCGCGGACGATCTGCTCGGCGCGGCCGGTTTCGGTATAGCCCGGCAGCACGTTGTTGACGGTGATGTTGTCGGGGCCGAGCTCCTTCGACAGGGTCTTGGCCCAGCCGGCGACCGCGCCGCGCACGGTATTGGAGACGCCGAGCCCGGGGATCGGCTCGCGCACCGAGGTGGAGACGACGTTGACGATGCGGCCCCAATGCGCCTGGCGCATGGCCGGCAGCAGCGCCTGCACCAGCACCTGGCCGGCCAGAAGATGGCGCTTGAAAGCCGCGCTGAAGGCATCGAGGGACGCGGTACTGACGGGGCCGCCGGGCGGGCCGCCGGTGTTGTTGACCAGGATCTGCGCCGGATGCGCGGCGACGTGCGCCTCGACCTTCGCCTGCAACTGGGCGAGTTCAGCCATGTCCGCCGCCAGCACCCAATGCGCCTGGCCTTGTGGCCTGGGCAGCGCATCGGCCACCGCCTGCAGCGCATCCGCGCGCCGCGCCAGGACCGTGACCGAGGCGCCGAGCAGCGCGAGTTCGTGCGCCGCGGCGCGGCCGATGCCTTCCGAAGCGCCGCAGACCAGGGCGTGACGGCCAGTGAGATCAAGGTCCATGCTGGGGGCTCCGGAGCGGAATCAGGAATCGATCGCGCGCATCATCGCGGCGATCTCGCTTGCCTGCGTGTCACCGGCGGACAGCGCATCGGCCACCGCGCGGCGATTGGCGGCGGGGTGGTTCTGGTTGAGCTTGTGCTTGATTTCGACCGCATCGACATGGAAGCGGAAACCGACAATGCCGCCCAGTTGCCGGCGCTGGCGATCATCGTCGGGCTCGAAGCGCCAGTCGCCGCCGGCGCGTGCCTCGAAGACATCGCTGGTGCGCGCCACCAGATCGGCCAATGCGGCTTGGTCGTCGAAGCGTTCAAGCCGGCCCCGCAGATGCGCGGTGGCGTAGTTCCAGGTGGGCACGCGCGCGGCCGCCTCTTTGTCTGGGTACCAGCCCGGCGATACGTAGGCATGCGGTCCGTGCACGATCAGCAGCGCTGGACCGGCGTGTGCTGCCTGCGGGTTCGGTCGCGCCCAATGGCCTTCGATACGGAGCGTCTCGCCATCGCGCCGGTACAGCACCGGCAGATGGCTGGCGAGCGGCATGCCGTCGGCGTCGGTCGTGACCAGCGTGACGAAGGCATCGCGCGCGAACAGTGCATCTAGCGCCTGCAGGTCATCGACGACGAAGGCACGAGGCGTGTACATCGCGCTGCTGTCTGGTCTCGGGCGCGCAGGCTCAGGCGCGCGCGCCGAGCGATTGCACCATGCGCGGGCGCAGCTGCGCATCGTCGTCGGCCTGCGGCGGCGCGAGTTCGTCGAGGCGGAAGCCGCGCTCCAGCGCGTCGTCCTCGTCCAGGCCGTCGAAGGCCACGAAATCGGCGTCGAGCAGCATGCCGCGCGCGGTGTCCTCGCTGTCGTAGGGCAGGGTGTTGCCGTCGCTGTCGAACACCTCGGCGGTGCCGGCCTCCAGCACGCGCAGACGCGCCCACACCACGGTGCGGCCGAGCATCGCCAGCCACCACTGGTCCTGTGTCATTGCGGATTCCTCCAGGTCATGGCGCCAGCGACCACAGCCACAGCACTGCGCAGGCGGTGAGCGCGCCCAGGATCACGATCAACGCGATTCGCGCCGGCGTGGCCAGGCCGGTGAACTGGCGGTCGTGGACTTCGCGGTAGCCGCCGGCCAGCAGCCAGCGCAGCGCGCCGGGGCGCAGGAAGGCGTTGTCGCCGAGGCGCTCGCGTACCGCCGGGTGGCGGTCGCGCAGGTGCACCAGCGACAGCGGCCAGAAGATCACGAACGCGGTGGCCCCGCCGATGGCGACGCCGAAGAAGCACAGGGCGAGGAAAAGCGTCACTGCGTGACCGTGATTGGTGATTGGTGATTGGTGATTCGAAACAGCACGGCCTTACTCCGGTCGGTATACGTGACGCGATGGTGCTCCGCTCTTTCGAATCCCCAATCCCCTATCCCGAATACCCGCCCTTCAGTACTCCGCCGAACCCGGTGCGCGCGGATACGGAATCGCGTCGCGGATGTTCGACAGGCCGCACACGTAGACGATCAGCCGCTCGAAGCCGAGGCCGAAGCCGGCGTGCGGCACCGTGCCGTAGCGGCGGAAATCGCGGTACCAGCCGTAGTGCGCGCGGTCGAGGCCGAACTGGTCCATGCGCGCGTCGAGCACGTCCAGGCGCTCCTCGCGCTGGCTGCCGCCGATGATCTCGCCGATGCCCGGCGCCAGCACGTCCATCGCCGCGACGGTCCTGCCGTCGTCGTTGAGGCGCATGTAGAAGGCCTTGATGTGCTCAGGGTAGTTGGTCACCACCACCGGGCGGCCGACGTGCTGTTCGGTCAACCAGCGCTCGTGCTCGGTCTGCAGGTCCAGGCCCCATTCCACCGGGAACTCGAACCTGTGCCCCGAGTCCTGCAACAGGCGCACCGCATCACCGTACTCGATGCGCTCGAACGGGGCGTTGATGAACTTCTCCAGCCGCGTCACCGCGTCCTTCTGCACGCGCTCGGCGATGAAGGCCATGTCGTCGCCGCGTTCGTCCAGCACCGCGCGGAACAGGTACTTGAGGAACTCCTCGGCCACGCGCGCGTCCTCGGCCAGGTCGGCGAAGGCGATCTCCGGCTCGATCATCCAGAACTCGGCCAGGTGGCGCGTGGTGTTGCTGTTCTCGGCGCGGAAGGTCGGGCCGAAGGTGTAGACCTTGCTCATCGCCAGGCAGAAGGCCTCGACGTTGAGCTGGCCGGACACGGTCAGGAAGGTCTCCTTGCCGAAGAAATCCCGGCTGAAGTCGACCTTGCCATCCTTGATCGGCAGGTTGGCCAGGTCCAGGGTCGAGACCCGGAACATCTGCCCGGCGCCTTCGGCGTCGGAGGTGGTGATGACCGGGGTATTGATCCAGTAGTAGCCGTTCTCGTGGAAATACCGGTGCGCGGCCTGCGCCAGGCAGTGGCGGATGCGGGTGACCGCGCCGAACAGGTTGGTGCGCGGGCGCAGGTGCGCGACCTCGCGCAGGAACTCCAGCGAGTGCGCCTTGGGCTGGATCGGGTAGGTCTCCGGGTCCTCGACCCAGCCCACGACGTCCAGCGACTGCGCCTGGATCTCGAAGCTCTGGCCCTGGCCCTGCGATTTGACCAGGGTGCCGGTGGCGACGACCGAGCAGCCCGCGGTCAGCCGCTTCACCTCGGACTCGTAGTTGGCCAGCGCGTCGGTGGCGACCACCTGGATCGGCGCGAAGCACGAGCCGTCGCTGACGTTGACGAAGCTCAGCCCCGCCTTGGAGTCGCGGCGGGTGCGGACCCAGCCACGGACGGTGACGTCGCCACCCTCGGGAATGTGGCCGGCGAGGGCCTGCTGGACGCTGGTCGTGGTCATGCCTGAATCCTGGGAATCCGAACCGGTAACGCGAAGCGCCACAGTCTACCGGACAGCGCGACCGCAGCGCCGCCCGGTCAGCCGCCGCTCCGCCTTGCGGGGTTACACTGCCCACCATGGCCATTGCACTTGCCCCCGCCGCCCTCGAACGCGCCCGCCGTTTCCTTGCCTCCAGTCCGGATGCCCTGGGCATCCGCTTCGGCGTTACCCGCACCGGTTGTTCTGGCTGGGGTTATGTGGTCGATTTGGCCCGAGACGAGCAGCCCGGTGACAGCGTCACCGAACAGGACGGCGTGCGCATC
>JAFAFY010000221.1 GCA_023423235.1 Pseudomonadota bacterium | reverse complement strand
CTCAGCGGCCGCGCTTGGCGCCGCGTGGGCAGCATCTCCGGCGAGGCGCCGGGGCCGAAGCAGTGGACCCGTCTCGCCAGGCGCCAGGCGATCTGCATCGAACAGGTTGGCGACGGGTTCGCGTTCGATCCGGGGCTGCAGCCGCGCTGAGCGTCGCCGCGCCGTGCCGATGCCGGCGTGTGGATCGCCCGCCGGGTAGCCCGACGGTGACGGAGCGACGGTCGCATCCGTCATGCAACGCGGCACGATCGAACGCTGCACCCTCGGGAGCAGCGCTGTCGAAAGCAGCACCATCGGAAAAGGCGCCTTGCGGCGCCTTTGCGTGATGGCGGGATCGTCGCGGCTTGGAGTTTCCCGGCGACCCAACGAAGCGGGTATGCCCGCTCCTGATTAGCACGATCTTTCAGTCTCCCTTCTCCCGCGTGCGGGAGAAGGTGCCTGGAGGGCGGATGCGGGCCGCTTTGTCCGCACCCCAACCCTCCCCGCATGCGGGGAGGGGGTAAACCCGTGTTGCTGAAGGTTCGTGCCAATCAGGTGCCCGCTCGCAAGCGGCCAGCGGACTCAGAACGAGCCGTTGATATCCGTCACCACCACGACCTTTTCGTTGACGAACTCGTTGAGGCCGAGGTCGATCAGCTCGTGGCCGTAACCGGAGTTCTTGACGCCGCCGAAGGGGATGTCGGCCTTCACGCCGGTCGGCTGGTTGATGTAGACCATGCCGGTTTCCAGCTGTGCGGCGACACGCCGGGCGCGCGCGGTGTCCTGGCTGAACACCGATCCGCCAAGGCCGTACGGCGAGTCGTTGGCCAGCTTGATCGCTTCGTTCTCGTCGGCAACGCGGTAGACCTGGCTCACCGGGCCGAAGAATTCGGTGCGATAGGCGGGGTTCTCCGCGGTGATGCCGGTCAGCAGCGTCGGCTGGTAGAACGCGCCCTGCGTGGGCACCGGCTTGCCGAGCGTCTCGGCCTTGGCGCCGTGGGCGATGGCATCCTCGACCTGTTTCGCCAGGCCGTCGCGGGCACCGGCCGACGACAGCGGCGCCAGGGTGGTGGCGGGGTCCAGCGGGTCGCCGGCCTGCAGCGCGGCGACGCCGGCCCGGTAGTGTTCGAGGAATTCGTCGTAGACCGGCGCCTCGACGATGATCCGCTTCGACGACACGCAGACCTGGCCGGCGTTCCAGTGGCGCCCGAACACCGCCCACTTGGCCGCCTGCGCAACATCGGCGTCCGAGAGCACGATGAAGGCGTCCGCGCCGCCGAGTTCCAGCGTGCTCTTCTTCATGTACTTGCCGGCCAGCGCGGCCACGGCCGAACCGGCACGCTCGCTGCCGGTCAGGGCCACGCCGCGCACGCGCGGATCGGCGATCACGCGCTCGGCATCGTCGTGCGAGAGGAACACGTTGGTCAGCAGGCCCTCGGGCGCGCCGGCATCGCGGAACAGCTGTTCCATTGCCAGCGCCGATTGCGGCACGTTGGCTGCATGCTTGAGCACGATGGCGTTGCCGGCGGTGACCTGCGGGGCGGTGATGCGGATCACCTGGTAGTAGGGGAAGTTCCAGGGCTCCACCGCGAACAGCACGCCCAGCGGCTGCTTGACCAGTTGCACGTCGGTGTCGCCGAAGCCCTTGGCCGGCAGGTAGCGCGGGGCCAGGCCCTCGGCGCCGTGCTCGACGTAGTAGTCGAGGATCTGCGCGCACAGCTCGACTTCGGCCTCGGCCTCGCCGATCAGCTTGCCCATCTCCAGGGTGAGCACCTGCGCGAACTTGCGCGGCTCGGCGCGCAGCAACTCCGCCGCCCGCTTGAGTACTTTGGCGCGCTCTTCCAGCGAGGTGTCACGCCAGCCCAGGAATGCGGCGTGGGCGCGGCCGATGGCGGCGTCGATCTCGTCGGGCGTGGCGGCCGGGAAGGTCTTGACGGTCTCGCCGGTGTAGGGGTTGATGGTTGCGAATGCCATGGGGGATTCCTTGTCGTGGAGGGCGCTTGCCTGGAATACAGGCCCGCATGCATTGCCGGGGTTGCCTGACCTGTGCAGCGCAGGGCAGCAACACCAAGGCATGGTCGATACTTTGGGGCAACCGGGCGTGCGGGCAATGCGAACGGGCGGTTGCGGGTACGGAACGCTGCGTGCCGGCGGCGCCATGCGGGAGGTCCTGGGCGTTTCCAGCGTGCTCTCCGGCATTTCGCGGGCGGTAATGGCGTCGACGCGGGCAACGCCGCCGCGCGTCGATGAAGCGACCACACCGCGGCGCGGATAATGCGCGGCAGGTTTCCCCGCAAGGTCGTCCCCATGCCGCATCCGGAACTCCCCGCCGGCCCCGCAGACTGCGTCCGCGTGCGCGGTGCGCGCGAGCACAACCTCAAGGACGTCGATGTCGACATCCCGCGCGATGCGTTGGTGGTGTTCACCGGGGTCTCGGGCTCGGGCAAGTCGTCGCTGGCGTTCGGGACCCTGTTCGCGGAGGCGCAGCGGCGCTATCTGGATTCGATCTCGCCCTATGCGCGTCGCCTGATCGACCAGGCCGGGGTACCGCAGGTCGACGCGATCGAGGGCCTGCCGCCGGCGGTGGCGCTGCAGCAGGCACGCGGCACGCCGACGGCGCGCTCCTCGGTCGGCAGCCTGACGACGATCTCCAACTCCCTGCGCATGCTCTACTCGCGCGCCGGCGACTACCCGCCGGGGCAGACGATCATCTACGCCGACGGCTTCTCGCCGAACACGCCGGCCGGCGCCTGCCCGACCTGCCACGGCCTGGGCCGGATCTACGACGCGACCGAGGCCTCGATGGTGCCCGACCGCGGCCTGAGCATCCGCGAGCGCGCGGTCGCGGCGTGGCCGGGGGCGTGGCATGGGCAGAACCAGCGCGACATCCTCACCACGCTGGGCATCGACGTGGACGTGCCCTGGTCGACACTGCCGAAGAAGACCCGCGACTGGATCCTGTTCACCGACGAACAGCCGGTGGTGCCGGTGTACGCCGGTTTCGATCCTGCCGAGGTGCGCCAGGCGCTGAAGCGAAAACTGGAGCCCAGCTACATGGGCACCTTCACCAGCGCCCGCCGCCACGTGCTGCACACCTTCGCCAATACCCAGAGCCCGCAGCAGAAGAAGCGCGCCGCGCAGTACCTGGTCAGCACCGAGTGTCCGGCGTGCCACGGCAAGCGCCTGCGTCGCGAAGCGCTGTCGGTGACCTTCGCCGGGCTCGACATCGCCGCGTTCTCGCAGCGCCCGCTTGGCGATCTGGTCGCACTGCTGCAGCCGGCGGCGGCAGGCAAGACGCACGCCAGGGCGCATCCCGAACAGGCGATCGCCGCGCAGCGCATCGCCAGCGACCTGCTGGCGCGCATCGCGGTGCTGCAGGACCTGGGCCTGGGATATCTGACGCTGGCGCGCAGCACGCCGACGCTCTCGCCCGGTGAACTGCAGCGGTTGCGCCTGGGCACGCAGATCCGCTCGCAGCTGTTCGGCGTGGTGTACGTGATGGACGAGCCGTCCGCGGGCCTGCATCCGGCCGACACCCAGGCGCTGCTGCGCGCGCTCGACCAGCTCAAGGCCGCGGGCAATTCGCTGTTCGTGGTCGAGCACGAGATCGACGTGATCCGCCACGCGGACTGGATCGTCGATGTCGGCCCGGCCGCGGGCGAGCAGGGCGGCCGGGTGCTCTACAGCGGACCGCCCGCGGGACTGGCCAAGGTGCGGGCCTCGGCGACACGGCGCCACCTGTTTGCCGGACACGCGCCGCCGCAGCGTGATCCACGCACGCCGGAAGGCTGGCTGCAACTGCGCGGCATCGTCCGCCACAACGTGCGCGGGCTGGATGTGGACCTGCCGCTGGGCGTGTTCACCACGGTCACCGGCGTCAGCGGGTCGGGCAAGTCGTCGCTGGTCAGCCAGGCGCTGGTGGAGCTGCTGGGGGCGCAGCTGGGGCAGGCCGCAGCGGATGCCGAGGAGACGCCGCTGGACCCATTGCAGCGCGGGGCGGAGGCGCCGCTCGAGGGCCGGATCGCCGGTGGGCTGGATGCGGTGCGGCGGCTGGTGCGGGTGGACCAGAGGCCCATCGGGCGTACGCCGCGTTCCAACCTGGCGACCTATACCGGCCTGTTCGACCACGTGCGCAGGCTGTTCGCGGCCACGCCGATGGCCCGGCGCCGCCGCTACGACGCCGGGCGCTTCTCGTTCAACGTCGCCAAGGGCCGCTGCGCGACCTGCGCGGGCGAGGGCGCGGTCAGCGTGGAACTGCTGTTCATGCCCAGCGTCTATGCGCCGTGCCCGGACTGCCACGGCAGCCGCTACAACGCCAAGACGCTGGAAGTGGAGCTGCGCGGCCGCAACATCGCCCAGGTGCTGGGCATGACCGTGGCCGAGGCTGCGGCATTCTTCGCGGGCGACGCGGCCGTCGCGCGGCCGCTGCAGGTACTGCAGGAGGTCGGCCTGGGCTACCTGCGCCTGGGCCAGCCGGCGACCGAGCTGTCGGGCGGCGAGGCGCAGCGGATCAAGCTGGCCAGCGAACTGCAGCGCGCCCAGCGCCGCGGCACCCTCTACGTGCTGGACGAACCGACCACCGGCCTGCATCCGAGCGATGTCGACACGTTGATGACGCAGTTGCAGGGGCTGGTCGATGCCGGCAACACGGTGGTCGTGGTCGAGCACGACATGCAGGTGGCTGCGGCCAGCGACTGGATCATCGACATGGGACCGGCGGCCGGCGCCGGCGGTGGCCGCATCGTGGCCCAGGGCACGCCGGTGCAGGTGGCGAAATCCCGCGCCAGCCGGACCGCGCCGTTCCTGCGCGAGGCACTCGATGGCGCCGGCCGTGTGGTCTCCGAGTGACCGTGGCAGGGTCCGCGTCTGCCGCTGGTCGCGGTCTCACGGATTGAGACGCGCCGCGCGCAGGATCGGCTGATGTCCCGTCGCACCGGCAGCGCCGATCTTCCCCTGCATGGCGGCCGCGTGCCGGCCTGGCTGGGCCAGCGCATGACCCGGCTGGGCGCGGTGCTGTGCCAGGCGATCGTGCTGGAATACGGCCGCGCCGAGCTGCTGCGGCGGCTGGCGCATCCGTTCTGGTTCCAGTCCTTCGGCGCGGTGATGGGCATGGACTGGCATTCCTCCGGCATCACCACCAGCGTGATCGGCGCGCTCAAGCGCGGGCTGGCGCCGCTGTCGGGCGAACTTGGCATCCATGTCTGCGGCGGACGCGGCCGGCATTCGCGGGCGACGCCGGACGAACTGCTGGCCGTCGGCGCGCGCACCGGCATCGACGGCGCGGCGCTGGCACAGACCAGCCGGCTGGTGGCCAAGGTCGACAGCGCGGCGGTGCAGGATGGTTTCGACCTGTACCTGCACGGCTTCATCGTGGCCGACGACGGCCAGTGGGTGGTGATCCAGCAGGGCATGCACGGTGCGCGCAGGCAGGCGCGCCGCTATCACTGGCTGTCGGACGGGCTGGCGAGTTTCGTCGATGCGCCGCATGCCGCGATCGACGGGCCCGGGCAGGGCACCATCGTCAATCTGGCCGACCGCCGCGCCGCGGCATCGCGCGAGTCGCAAGTCGCGTTGTTGCGCGACCTCGGCCCGTCGCGGCTGGTGGATGCGTTCGCAGATGTTGAGCAGCGTGACGTCGGGCAGCGTGATGTCGGGGAGCGTGACGTCGAGCGGCGTGACACCGGCGGCCGCCCGCGTGCCGATGCCACGTGCGCCGCGCACAAGCCCGAACCCGCGCCCGGCGAGTTCGTCGCCGACCTGTTCGCCGCAGCGGCAGAAAGCAACGTGGCGCTGCAGCCGCACCTGTCGCTGCCGGACCATCACGACGTGCGCAGCGGCGATGTGGTGCTGCGGCGACTGCATGGTGCGCTGGCCGCGGCCGCCGATTGCGGGCCGCGTGATTTCACCGAGCTGTTGCAGGTGCCGGGCATCGGCGCGCGCACCGTGCGCGCGCTGGCGCTGGTGGCCGAGGTGATGCATGGCGCGCCGTGCCGGTTCAGCGATCCGGCGCGTTTCTCGCTGGCGCACGGCGGCAAGGATCGGCACCCGTTCCCGGTGCCGACCCGGGCGCTGGACCGCACCATCGACGTGCTGCGCAGCGCGGTGGCGCAGGCGAAGCTGGGCAACGACGACAAGCTGGCGGCGATGCGCCGGCTGGACGCGCAGTCGCGCGCGCTCGAGGCGTCCGCGCGCGGGCCGTCGCTGCAGGCCTTCATCGCCCAGGAGCGTCGCGACTCGCATCGTTATGGCGGACGCAGCGTGTTCGGACCGGAGCCTGCACCCGAAGCAACCGGCATGACGGCATCAGACCCGGCCGCAAGCGCCGCGGATTCGGCACCCGCGAGTCGCCTCGGCAGCGCGTCACCCGCGCCGCCGGACGCCGCGTAGTCCGCCTGCGCGTCAGCGCCCGCGCTGCAGCGCCAGCATCCGCTGCCGCCAGGTTTCCGGCGTCTGCGGCTTGACGAACAGCGCCAGCACTTCGGGATGCGCGGCCTTGACCGCGGCCTCGACCCGCTGCACGCAGGCTTCGATCCGTCCGGTATCCAGCGCATCCTCGAATTCCAGACTGAGCGCGGCGACGATCTGATGCGGCCCCAACTGGGTGGTGAACACCCCGTTGGCCGTGCGCACGTCCGGGTCGCGGGCGGCCAGTTGCAGGATCGCGTCGCGCACTTCCGGATTGGCCGATTCGCCCAGCAGCAGCGCCTTGGTCTCGCGCGCCAGCAGCAGCGCGGCTACCGCCAGCACGCCGCCGATGCACAACGAGGCCACGCCATCGAGCACCGGCATCCCCAGCAGGTGGCTGGCCGAGACGCCGGCCAGCGCGATCACAAGCCCGATCAGCGCGGCGGTGTCCTCGAACAGCACGCTGAAGGTCGTCGGGTCCTTGCTGCGGCGGAAGGCCTGCACATAGCCGAAACGGCCCTTGCTGCGCCGGAATGCGCGGAAGGCCACCGTCCACGACATGCCCTCGAACAGCAGTGCCAGGCCCAGCACGGCATACGCGACCAGTGGCCGGGCCACGGGTTCGGGATCGAGGATGTGCGAGATGCCCTCGTAGATCGAGACCACCGCGCCCAGCGCGAACACCAGCAGTGCGACGATGAACGCCCAGAAATACAGCTCGCGCCCGTGACCGAACGGAAACGCAGGCGATGGCGGCAGTGCGGCGCGGCGCAGGCCGTAGAGCAGGAGCAGTTCGTTGGCCGAATCGACCAGCGAATGCACGCCTTCGCTGAGCATCGACGAGCTGCCGGTGATGCCGGCAGCAACCAGTTTGGTGACGGCGATGGCGAAGTTGCC
>JAFAFY010000147.1 GCA_023423235.1 Pseudomonadota bacterium | reverse complement strand
CGAGGCCTTCCGGCCTCGCTGTTTCATTTTGCGCAGCCTGCAGGCATGACGGTGCGCGCGGCCGCCATGGCCTGCGCCTGATGCCCTGAAGCGATGCCGATCAGCGCGTCGTTCCCGCGTGATCGGGCGAGAACGACGGGCAAGCGCCGACCTGTCCGTGTCCAGTGCTTTTTCTAGCGCCGCGCCGGCACCAGCTGGTCGGACAGCAGCAGCGCGTTGAGCAGCAGGCGCTCGGTGCCGCGCCAGTACTTGCGGTGCGCGGGATCGTCGGCGAACAGCACCACGTTGCCGCGGCCGGTCGCGGCGACCACGGCCCACGGCGCGCCCGGCAGGCGCGCGCGGTTGCGCGGCGACAGGAAGCCGTTGACCCGCGGCGCGTCGTCGATGCGGACCACGGTCGAGAAGCGGTCCTTCGCCGCCGGCAGCACCACGTCGGTTTCCTTGTTGACCACGATCGCGCGGCGCGGCACGCCGAAGGCCAGCGGGTGGCTGATGTCGGCGTCGGCGGAAACCAGGTTGCCGGAGATCCGGTCCTCGGCCAGCAGCTCGCGCCGGGCACCGAAGTCGGCGCGGCCGCTGTCGTCAGCGTCCTTCGCCGGCACCTCGGCCAGCCCGTCGGCGAGTTTCTTCTCGATCGCCCACTGCGAGGCGCTGCCGAAGGTCACCAGCGAGCCGCCGGCCTCGACCCAGCGGCGCAGCGCGCCGACCGTGGCCTCGCTCCAGTCGCCATAGTTGCCGCCAGCGAGCACGAGACTGGTGTAGGCGTCCAGCGGCACCCGCGCCAGCTGCGACGGGTCGAGCCGGGTCGCCGGCCAGCCGACGTGTTCGCTCAGCGCGAACCAGGTCGAACCGATCTCGGTCGCGTTGACGCCCTGGCCCATCACCAGCGCGATCTTCGGCGCGCGCAGCGGACGCACGCTGTCGCTGCCCAGGTCCACACCGGCGATGCTCTGTCCCGTAGCGAGTGCGTGGACGACCACACCGGCCTCGCGCGCGGCGGCATCGACCGCGTCATGCAGCGCGGCCGCGTCCAGCGGCTGTCCGGCCACCGGCACCACCAGCGTGCCGTAGGAGAAGGCATGCTGCCCGTCCGCGACCCGCGCGGTGAACGGCTGGAACGCGCTGCGCACGCGGATGTCGCGGGCCAGCAGCGCAGCCAGCACGCGCGGCGCGGCGGCGTCGCGCCAGTCCAGCGCATAGGCGTAGCGCGCCGGTCCGCCGGACACGCCGGACACGGTTTCCGGCAACGCGGTCACCCGCCCGGCGCTGGCCGGCACATGCCGCAGCGCGGCGAACTGCAGGCCATAGGCCGGGGCGATGGCGTAGGACGTGCTGCCGTACACGCTCTCCTTGACCTCGGGCGTGTCCTCGAAGATCGCGTGCACCAGGCGGAACTGCGTTTGCGCAGCCGGCACCACCCAGGCGTGGCCGGGCACGAAGCGGCGGCCCTCCACCGTGGTCTCGCTGGCCAGCGCGTGCACCTCGACCCGGTGCAGCAGCAGCAGATCCAGCAGTTGCCGGCTCAGGGTGGCATCGTGCACGTCGCCGAACACGAACGCGGCCGAATCGTGGCGCCGGCCCTGGGCAAGCGCGGAGCGGAAGAAATCCTTCTGCAGCGCGAACAGCCCCGCGCGCTCGGCCACCGCGCCGCGGATCGTGCCCAGCCCCACCGCGAGCTGGTTGCGGATGGTGAAGCGGAACGCCAGCGGACCGGCCGCGGTGTCCTGCACCAGCCCGCGCGAGCTGCCCTGCTCCACCGTCACGCCCACGCCGCCGTGGAAATCGGGATAGGTCGAGCCGTAGACCGGGGAGAAGTTGTCGAAGTTCTCGCGGGTGTAATACAGCGAGCCCAGCGCGTCGAGCGCCTGGGCGTGGTAGCGCGCCAGGGTGACGTTGAAATCGTAGGAGGCCCGCGGCAGCAGCGGGCTGTGCATGTTCGACGGCGAGGGCTCGAAGTAGTAGGTGCTGGCCGCGCCCATCTCGTGGAAATCGATCTGCACGTTGGGCAGCCACTGGTGGAACAGCGCGATCTTGGGCCGGGTCTCGCGTTGGGTCACCGCCAGCCAGTCGCGGTTGAGGTCTGTGAAGTAGTGGTTGGTGCGGCCCATCGGGAAGGGTTCGACGTGCTCCTTGTCCAGCGGGTCGGCGACCGGCGGGTTGGACTTCCAGGCGTTGTGCCAGTTGGCGGCGCGGTCGCGGCCGTCTGGATTCTGCGCCGGGTCGATCAGCACGATCGACGCATCGAGCCAGCGCTGCACCTCGGGCGCGCGGCTGGCGGCCAGGTACCAGGCGGTCAGCAGCATGGCTTCGCCGCTGGAGGTCTCGTTGCCGTGCACGCTGTAGTACAGGCCGACGACGACCGGCACCTGCGCCGGATCGATCGCGGGCGCCGCGGGATCGGCCAGGGTCGCGTGCGCGGCGCGCAGCTGCTCGCGGCGCGCGTGGTTGCCCGGCGAGGTCACCAGCACCGCCAGCAACGGTCGTTCCTCATAGCTGCGCCCGATCTCCTGGAGCTCGATGCGGTCCGACAGCCGGTCGAGCTCGCGCAGGTAATCGACGATGCGGTCGTGGCGGGTGTAGTGGCTGCCGATCGG
>JAFAFY010000120.1 GCA_023423235.1 Pseudomonadota bacterium | reverse complement strand
TCGGGAATGAGCCATCACCATGCACGCGGCGAGGTAAGGCGACCGTCCGTGCCACGTGAGACCGCAGCTAACGGCGTTCAGTGATGTGGTCGCTGCATGCGCAGGTACCAGTTGCATGCGGCACGCGACGACACCGCACACGCCGGCGCGTGCTAGCGTCGAGGGCGTGCACTGGGGCCGCCACAGGCGCGCTCCGGGAGGAGAGTGCAGTTCCGTCCAGTTCCGGGAGTGCATGCATGGCGACAACCATTCCGGGGTCCGATCCGGGCCAGCTGCAAGTGGCGCGTCCAGGGACTTCAGCGGCGCCCACGCGCCCGCTCGCCCTGCTGCATGTGCCTGGACGCGAACAGGAGTGCGACTACGAGGTGGAGAGCTGTGCGCGCATCGCCAAGCGCCTCGCCGTGCTGCTGGGGCTGCGATTCGATGGCCACTACGATGCGAAGGCGCACGCAGGCCTGCGCCCCTATCTGGTGCCGACCGACACCCTGGTCGGCGCGGATGTCGCTCGCAGGTTCGGCATCGACTGCCCGCAGGATTTCTTCGGCGGCCTGGTCCCGGCGGGCTTCATCGCCACCAAGGCCATCACCCAGCCGCTGGTGCACCCGCATGCGCGCGCGCCATCGACATGGTCGCGCAGGTTCCGCGAACACACCCGGCTGGCTGTGCTGCGCGGCTACAGCGTCTTCGACCTCGACGATGCGCGCGAGGCCGCGCGCCGGCTGCTGGACTATGGCCCGCTGCGGCTCAAACCCGTGCATGCGCGCGGCGGGATGGGCCAGGTGGTGGCCAGCGACATGGCCGGCGTCGAACACGCGCTGGCGCAGTTCGACGCCGCCCCCCTCGCCCGCGACGGCCTGGTGCTGGAGGAGAACCTGACCGATGTGGTGACCTGCAGCGTCGGCCTGTTGCGCGTGGGCGGGCTGGTCGCCAGCTACTACGGCACCCAGCGCACCACCCGCAACCGCCATGGCGCCGAGGTCTATGGCGGCACCGCGATGCATGTGGTGCGCGGCGATTTCGAGGCCTTGCTGGCGCGCGAGAACGATGCCCACGTGCGCATGGCGATCGGCCAGGCCCGCAGCTACGAACATGCCGCGCTGGGCGAGTATCCCGGCGTGCTGCTTTCGCGCAGCAACTACGACGTCGCCCAGGGCATCGACAGCCAGGGCAACTGGTGCTCGGGCGTGCTGGAGCAATCCTGGCGGTTGGGCGGCGCCAGTCCCGCGGAGCTGGTCGCGCTGGAAGCCTTCGCCGCCGATCCGGCGCTGCAGGCGGTGCGCAGCGAGGTCATCGAAGTGTTCGGCGACGGCGACGCACCGGCCGATGCCCGGCTGTTCCTCGACGCCGACGACCCGAGCGCGGGACGCATCCGCAAGTTCACCCGCTGCACGGAGGCGACCGATGCGTAGCCGCCCGACCCTCATCGACCTGGATGGCCAGCACCTGGCCGCGACGTTCGCCGCCCCGTCCACGCGCATGCCGGGGGTGCTGTTCGTGCACGGCTGGAACGGCAGCCAGAAGCGCGACCTGGTCCGCGCCCGCGAGATCGCCGCGCTCGGCTGCATCTGCCTGACCTTCGACATGCGCGGCCACGGCGACCTGACCGGTCTGCGCGCCGACACCACGCGCGCGCACAACCTGGAGGACGTACTGGCCGCCTACGACCTGCTGGCCGCGCACCCGGAGGTCGACACCTCGGCCATCATGGTCGTGGGCTCCAGCTACGGCGGCTACCTGGCCTGCATGCTCGCCGCCATGCGCCGCGTGCGCTGGCTGGCGCTGCGGGTACCCGCGCTCTACCGCGACGAGCACTGGGACATCCCCAAGGGCAGCCTCGACCATGTCGACCTGCTGCGCTACCGCGGCGTGGTGCAGCCGCCGGAGGACAACCGCGCGCTGGGCGCCTGCACCGCATTCACCGGCGACGTGCTGCTGGTCGAGTCCGAACACGACGACCGCGTGCCGCACGCAACCATCGTCAGCTACATGGGCGCGTTCCGGCGCGCGCACTCGATGACCTACCGCGTACTCGAAGGCGCCGACCACGCCCTGAGCAACGTGGCCCACCGCCGCACCTACAACGCCCTGCTGGCGCAATGGACTTCGGAGATGGTGCTCGGCGCCCGCCGCCGTGCCGGCGTGCCCACCGCGCTGGAGGTGTTGCCGCGCTGAATGCAGGGCCGGTGCGCGATCCATCGCTGCGGGCCCCACGCGCATCGCATCGGCCAGTGCGTGCCCCCCCCGCATCCGTCATGCCTGCGCAGGTGAATGCGGACCGCGCCTGTCGGAGTGGCATTGTCTGGCCGCCCGCGCCCGTGTTTTCCGTGCTTACTGGCATCGCCCGCCTGCGACGGGACAGGCCAAGAAGGACACGCCATGAAGGACAGGCCCATGAACGATGCGCTGAAAGCCCTGCTTCGGGAGTGCATGCCCGCGACCGGCACGCCGATGAAATCCAGGCGCCGGTCGATCCATGCCCAGCTGCGCCTGGTGCTGCTGCTGATCGTCTCCGTCGCCGCCATCCCCGCCCCCCCCGCCACACCCGACGAGAGCACCCGTCGCGACGATGTGGTCGAAGCGGCCTTCGGCCTCGCCATGCCCGATCCCTATCGCTGGATGGAAGGCGAGGACAATCCGCAGTTCGCCGCCTGGTTCAACAGCCGCGCCGCAAGCGGCCGCGCGCAACTCGACGCCCTGCCCACGCTGGCCGGCTGGCGCAGCCGGCTCGATGCCGTGGCCGGCGCGGTACGCAACCACGGCGGCCATCGCCAGGTCGGCGACCGCCTGTTCTTCCGGCGCATGGAGGACGGCAAGGAGGGCAAGCTGCTGTGGCGCGACGGCGCCGGCAACGAGCATCTGCTGTTCGACCCCGAAGCACAGGAAGGCAAGGTCAGCATCGCCAACTACAGCGTGTCCAACGA
>JAFAFY010000052.1 GCA_023423235.1 Pseudomonadota bacterium | reverse complement strand
CGCGACCTCAACCTTGGCAAGGTTGCGCTCTACCAACTGAGCTATTCCCGCTTGGGAGGCGAAATTTTACCCGTCGCCGACCCGGTGTCAACACTTGTCTTCTCCGCCGCGCGCATGATCGGCCATGCCGCATGCAGGTAGGCGAAACCCGACCACAACGTCAGCAGCGCGGCGATCGCCAGCAGCCAGTCGCCGATGACGAAGATCTCCCGCCCCAGCCACGGCATCTCGCGCACCGGCTGCCCCGGCGTCACCGAGTACAGCAGGCACAGCAGCGCGACCATCTGCGCGACGGTCTTGATCTTGCCGATCGCGGCCACCTTGACCTTCGCGCGCTGCCCCAGCTCGGCCATCCACTCGCGCAGCGCCGAAACCGCGATCTCGCGGCCCACGATCACCGAGGCCCAGAACGCCATCCACGGCGTGGGATGCCCCTGCACGATCAGGAACAGTGCCACGGCGACGATCAGCTTGTCGGCCACAGGGTCGAGGAAGGCGCCGAACGCCGAATACTGGTGATAACGGCGCGCGATCCAGCCGTCCAGCCAGTCGGTGACGGAGGCCAGCGCGAACACCAGCGCGGCGGCGAAATTCGTCCACTTGAACGGCAGGTAAAACACCAGCACCAGCACCGGGATCATCAGGATCCGCAGCAACGTGAGCCAGGTGGGAATCGTCAACTTCATGGGGCAATCAATCCTGTCGGCGGTCGGAACCGCCTGCGTCCAACCCGTGTAGGGTCGCATAGATGCGTTGCGCGAGGGCCGCATTGATGCCTTCGACCTGCGCGATCTGCTCGGCGCCGGCGGCCTTGAGCCCGCCCAGGCCGCCGAAATGCTTCAGCAGGCTGGCGCGCCGGCGCGGGCCGATGCCGGCGATGTCCTCGAGCCGGCTGGTGTTGCGTGCCTTCTGCCGGCGGCCGCGGTGGCCGGTGATCGCGAACCGGTGCGCCTCGTCGCGCACCTGCTGGACCAGTTGCAGACCGGGCGACGCCGCGCCGGGCTTGATCTCCGCGCCCGGCTGTCCATCGATACCGGGCAGCAGCAGGGTCTCATCGCCGGGCTTGCGCGCCTCGCCCTTGGCCACGCCAACCAGGCAGATGCCGGCAATGCCCAGGGTGTCGAGGACCGCGCGCGCCTGCGCGACCTGCCCGGCGCCGCCGTCGATCAGCAGCACGTCCGGCAGCACGGCATCGGCCAGCAGTTGGCCGTCGTCGCCGACCGCCTTGCGGAAGCGCCGGGTCAGCGCCTGGTGCATGGCGGCGTAGTCGTCGCCGGGCTCGATGCCGGTGATGTTGTAGCGCCGGTACTGCCCGCGCACCGGGCCCTGGGCATCGAACACCACGCACGAGGCCACGGTGGCCTCTCCCATGGTGTGGCTGATGTCGAAGCACTCGATGCGCTGCGCCGGTGCCGCCAGCCCCAGCATGTCGCGCAGCGATTCGGCGCGCGCGGCCTGCGCGGCCTGGCTGCCAAGTTCGCCGGCCAGCGCGATCTCGGCGTTGCGCCGCGCCAGGTCCACGTAACGCGCACGGTCGCCGCGCACGCTGGTCTTGATCTGCACGCGGCGGCCGGCGGCCTCGCTGAAGGCCTGTTCCAGCAGCGGCACGTCGTCGATCGCGCGGTCGAGCACGATCTCGCGCGGCGGCGTCTGCTCGCCGTAATGCTGGGACACGAACGCGGCCAGCACTTCGGCGGGATCGTCGCTGCCATTGGTGCGCGGATGGAACGCGCGCGTGCCCAGGTTGCGGCCGTCGCGGAACGCCAGCAGCAGCACGCAGGCCTGGGTGCCCTGCATCGCGCAGGCCAGCACGTCGAGCTCGGCCACCTTGCCGTCGACATACTGGCGCGCCTGCAGGCTGCGGATGTTGCCGAGCAGGTCGCGCAGGCGCGCCGCCTCCTCGAAATCCAGGCGCCCGGCCGCCGCCTCCATGTCGCGGGTGACCTCGTCGGTCAGCGCATCGCTGCGGCCTTCCAGGAACAGCGACGCGCGGCGCACCGAGTCGTCGTAGTCGCGCGCCGACACCAGGCCGACGCAGGGCGCGGTGCAGCGACCGATCTGGTGCTGCAGGCAGGGCCGCGAGCGGTTGCGGAACACGCTGTCCTCGCAGTTGCGCAGCTTGAACAGCTTCTGCATCAGGTTCAGCGTCTCGCGCACCGCGGTCACGCCCGGATACGGGCCGAAATAGCGCCCGGGCACGTTGCGCGGGCCGCGGTGCACGGCGATGCGCGGCCACGCCTCGCTGGTCAGCAGCACGTAGGGGTAGCTCTTGTCGTCACGCAGCGAGACGTTGTAGCGCGGCTTGAGCGACTTGATCAGCTGGTTTTCCAGCAGCAGCGCCTCGGCCTCGGTGCGGGTGACCGTGACCTCCATGCGCGCGATCTGGGCGATCATCGCCATCGTCCGCGCCGGCTTGGGCGTGGCGTTGAAGTAGCTGGCGACGCGCTTGCGCAGGTCCGCCGCCTTGCCGACGTACAGTACCGCATCGACGCGCGCCAGCATCCGGTAGACGCCGGGCGCAGTGCTCAGCCCGGCCACGAACGCCTTGCCATCGAAACCGGTGCCGCGCGCGCCCATGTTGCTTGCGGCCCCGGTCATTCGCCTATCGGGACGTGACGCAGGCTGCCGGTTGCGGGGTCCAGGCGCAGCACCGCATGGGCGTCGGTATCGGCGATCCACACCGCATCGGCCGAGACCGCGAGTCCACCCGGCGCATGCAGGCGCTGCGGCAGCTCGAACGTCGCCAGCTCGCCGCCGCCCAGACGCAACTGGCGCAGGCTGTCGTTGCCGCTGTCAGCGATCCACAGCAGCGGCGCGTCGGGCGCCAGCGCGATCGCCTGCGGGTGCTGCAGCCGCGCCTCGGTGCGCGGGCCGTCGACGCGTCCGAATTCCCAGGCATCGGCGCCCAGCAACGTCGACACCTGCCCGGTGCGCAGATGCACGCTGCGGATCGCCGATCCGGCGGCGTCGCAGACATACAGCGTCTGCTGCACGCAGGCCAGCGCCACCGGCTCGGCGAAACTGGCGCCGGCGCCTTGCCCGTCCTGGACGCCGAGCGTGCCGCTGCCCGCCAACAGTTCGATCGCCGGATTGCCGAGGTCGAGCTTCCACACGCGGTTGTCGCCGGCGGTGGCGATGAACAGCTTGTCGCCCGAAAGCGCGATCGCACGCGGCTGGTCCAGCGCGACCCCACGCGGGTCGCCCAGCGGCCCCTCGCGGGTCACGCCGGGGCGCCCGGCGCCGCAGACCGTGGTGATGTCGCCGCTGCGCAGGTCGATGCGGCGCACCGCGTGATTGCCGGTGTCGGCGACATAGAGCACGTCGCGGCCGACGAACAGGCCGTGCGGCCGCGTCAGCGCCGCCAGTTCCATCGGGCCGTCGATGAAGCCGGGACTGCCGCTGCCGAACTGGCGCAGCACGCGCCCGCTGGCGTCGCATTCGAGCACACGGTGATGGCCGCTGTCGGCGACGTAGAGGTAGTTGCCCGACAGCGCCAGCCCGACCGGGAAACGCAACGGCAACGGCGCCTCGCCGCTGCGCCGCAGGCGGATCGGCGCGGCGTTGCGCAGGCGCGGCGTCAGCTCGCCGGCCAGCGCGGCCACGCGCGCGTCCAACTCGCGGATACCGCCCTCGCCGACGATGCGCTCGCGCACGCGGCCATCGCCATCGATCAGTACCACCGTCGGCCAGGCCTCGATGCCGTACTGCTGCCACAGCGTCCAGTTGGCATCGTGCGCGACCGGAAACTCGTACTGCTGCCGGTGCACGCGCTTGGCGCTGCGTCGCGGTTCGCGCTCGGCGTCGAAGCGCGGCACATGCACGGCCACGACGTTGAGCCGCTCGGCATGGCGGCTGCGCAGGTAGCCCAGATCGGCCAACCGCTGCTGCGACCAGGCCGACCCCAGGTTGACGAAGGCCAGGGCGCACACCTTGCCGCCGAGCTGGGCCATCCGCAGGGGATCGCTCAGGTTCAGCCACTCCAGGCTGTCCGGAAACTCGGGCGCGGGCGCGGCATCGGTCATGGCGCGGATTATGCGCGATCCCGGGGCATGGCGCCGTCGCTCCGGCCGCCCCCGATCCGGGCGACGATCGCCGCCGCAGCGGCGTCGACCTGGTGCCAGACCGACTCGAAGCCCGCGGCATCGCCGGTGTACGGGTCCGGCACGTCGCCGCTGGCCGAACCCGCCCAGTCCAGCAGCAGCGCCGCCTGCGCCGGGCTGCCGTGCGGGCGCCGCGACTCGACGATGCCAAGGGTGCTGGCATCGGCGCACAGCAGTACGTCGAAGGCGTCGAAATCGGCGTTGCACAGGGTGCGGGCGCGCAGCCCGGCAATGTCGACGCCATGGCCGGCGGCATGGCGGATCGCGCGCGGATCCGGCGGGTCGCCGACATGCCAGTCGCCGGTGCCGCAGGAATCGACCTCGACCCGATGCGCCAGCCTTGCGCCCTGCAGGCGCGCGCGCAGGGCGCCTTCGGCCATCGGCGAGCGGCAGATGTTGCCCAGGCACACCAGCAGCAGGCGCATCAGCCGGCCGCCGCCAGCCGGGCTTCGGCGCGCGCCAGGTCCTCGGGCGTATCCACGCCGGGCGGGAACGTCGACGGCGCGATGCCCACCGCGACCGTGTGACCGGCCTCGAGCACGCGCAGCTGCTCCAGCATCTCGACCTGCTCCAGCACGCCCGGCGGCATGGCGGCGAACGCCTTCAGGAACCCGACGCGATACCCGTAGATGCCGATGTGCCGCCACCAGTCGCCCGCCGGAAGCACGCTGCGGTCGCGCAGGAAGGCATCGCGCGGCCACGGCACCGGCGCGCGGCTGAAATACAGCGCGTGGCCGCGAGCATCGCGCACCACCTTGACGGTATTGGGGTCGAGCAGCGCGTCGATGTCCTCGATCGCCGTTGCCAGTGTTGCCAGCGCGACCTCCGGCCGGCGCGCCAGCTCGGCCACCGCGCGGATGCCATCGACCGGCGCGAACGGTTCGTCGCCCTGCAGGTTGACCACGACGGTGTCGTCGTCCCAGCCGGCGATGGCGGCGCATTCGGCCAGCCGGTCGGTGCCGGAGGGATGCGCGTCGGAGGTCATCGCCACGCGCACGGCGGTGCCGGACAGGGCGTCGCGCACGCGCGCATCGTCGGTCGCCACCCACACCTCGCGCGCGCCCGCGGCCAGCGCGCGCTCGGCGACGTGCAGCACCAGCGGGCGGCCGCCCAGCGGCTGCAGCGGTTTGCCCGGCAGGCGGGTGGAGGCGTAGCGCGCGGGGATGGCGACGACGAAATCGGCGGGGAGCGTCATCCGGCGATTCTGGCATGGCGTGCGTTGCGGCGCGTCGTCCGGCTGCCGCCAGCCACGCGCAAGACGCGACCGCGGTGCCGCGCCCCAACCTGCCGTATGCAAGCGCAGGGCACGTCGTCGCCCGCAATCTACGGTGGCGGCGCTCGAAGCCGCTGCCGGCAGCGGCGTCCTGACAACGCCACGATGCCGGCCGCAGCGCGCTCCTGTCCGGGCTACTGCGCCACCGCGCGCAGGCGCTCGACCAGCGCGATCCAGAATGCCTCGGGCAGGCAGGCCGAAACCGGCACGCTGTAGTGCCTTTCGCCGACGAAACGCATGCATTTCACCGCGTCCTTTTCGGTCATCAGCACCGGCAGGTCGCTGCCGAACTGCAGATCCGTGGCGCTGTACTGGTGGTGGTCGTCGAAGGCGTGCGGCACCACCGCGATGCCGGCCGCGCGCAGCATGTCGAAGAAGCGCTCGGGGTGGCCGATGCCCGCGACCGCGTGCACGCGCTGGCCGGCGAACGCCGACAGCGGCAATGGCCGCCCGCCGGCCAGCGGCAGCACGCGCCCGGTCTGCAGCCGCATCGGCCATTCGCCGAAACCGGGTGCGATGGCATCGTCGCTGCCGACATTGAGCACGCGGAAGTCGCAATCGGCGCTGCGCGCGGCCGGCTCACGCAAGGGACCGGCGGGAATCAGGTGACCGTTGCCGTAGCGGCGGCGGCCGTCGATGACCTCGATCTCCACGTCGCGCTGCAGCCGGTAGTGCTGCAGTCCGTCGTCGCAGACCACGATGTCGCAGCCGGCCTCGATCAGTTTCCTGGCCGCGCGCAGGCGGTCCTCGTCGACGCGCACGAACGCGCCAGTGCGCGCTGCGATCAGCACCGGCTCGTCGCCGCCCAGGCGCGGGTCGGTGCCCGCCTCGACCCAGCGCGGGGTGCCGGCCTGTTCGCGGCCGTAGCCACGGCTGGCCACGCCCGGGGTCCAGCCCTCGGCGCGCAGGCGCTCGACCACGGCGATGGTCAACGGCGTCTTGCCGCTGCCGCCGGCGATCAGGTTGCCGATCACCAGTACCGGGCGGTCTACTTTTCGCCGGCGCAGGAACTTCAGGCGCAGGCGGATGGCGGCGCCGTACAGGCCGGCCAGCAGGCGCGCGTGCAGCGGTGGACGACGGCCGTCGAACCAGTACGCGGGCGGCTTCATGCCGGCGCGTCCCCGCCCTCGCCGTCGCGGAACTGCATGCGGTGCAGGTGCGCATACAAGCCGCCCTGCGCCAGCAGCTCCTGGTGGGTGCCGTGTTCCACCACGCGGCCCTGGTCGAGCACCAGCACCTGGTCGGCATGTTCGATGGTCGACAGGCGATGGGCGATGACCAGCGTGGTGCGGTCGGGCATCAGGTGGTCCAGCGCATCCTGCACCAGGCGTTCGGATTCGGTATCGAGCGCGGCCGTGGCTTCGTCGAGGATCAGGATCGGCGCGTCCTTGAGCATCGCGCGCGCGATCGCCAGGCGCTGGCGCTGCCCACCCGACAGGCGGCCACCGCGGTTGCCGATGCCGCTGTCGAGGCCGTCTGGCAGCTTTTCCACGAATTCCATCGCGTTGGCGCCGCGGATCGCCGCATCCAGCGCCTGCGGGCCGACGCCGGCCATCTCGCCATAGGCGACGTTCGCCGACACGGTGTCGTCGAACAGCATCACCTGCTGGCCGACCAGTGCGATCTGACGGCGCAGGTCGGCAATGCGGTAGTCCTGCAGCGGATGGCCGTCGAGCAGGATCTCGCCGCGCTCGACATCGTAGAAGCGCGGGATCAGCTTGATCAGTGTCGACTTGCCGCTGCCCGAACGGCCGATGATCGCGGTCACGGTGCCGGGCCGGGCCACGAAGCTGACATCGCGCAGCGCAGGCTCCGGCTGTCCCGGATAACGCGCGGTGACGTGGCGGAACTCGATCTCGCCACGGGCGCGCGTCAGCGGCCGGGTGCCGGTGTCGATCTCGTCGTCGGCATCGAGGATGCTGAACAGCCGCTCGGCCGAGGCCACGCCCCGCTGCAGCATGTTCTGCACGTTGGTCAGCTGCTTGAGCGCGGGGATGATCGCCATCATCGCGATCATCAGCGCAACGAAGCCGCCGGCGGTCAGGCGCCCCTGCGAGGCCTCGTAGCCGGCGATGACGATCAGCAGCGCCAGCCCCACCGAGCCCATCAGCTGCACAACCGCCGATGAAATCGCGCGGGTCGCCTCGACCTTGAGGTTCAGGCGCATGTGGGTATCGGCGACCCGGGCGTAGCGCGCGGCCTCTATCGCCTGGGCGCCGTAGATCTTCACTTCCTGCTGGTTGCTCAGGGTCTGGTCGGCGGTCTGCATCAGCGCCGCCGCGCTGTCCTGGATGCTGTGGCTGACCCGGCGGTAGCGGCGCGCGACCTTGTCCATGATCCACGACAGCGGCGGCGCGATCACCAGGATCGTCAGCGTCACCTGCCAGCTGGTCCACAGCATCACCACCAGCGAGGCGAGGATCTGCAGCGACTGCTGCAGCATCACCTTGGCCGCGTCCACCGCGGCCTGCGACACCTGGTCGCTGTCCGAGCCCAGCCGCACCAGCATCGAGGGCACCGGCTCGGCGTCGAAACGCATGCCCGGCAGGCGCAGGTACTTGCCCAGCACCAGCACGCGCAGGTCGCGGGCGATGCCGCGACCGGACTTGGCCATGTTGTAGTCGGCCAGGTAGCCGGCGATGCCGCGCAGCACGAACAGGCCGATGATCGCCGCCGGCAGCCACAGGTTCACGCCTGCGTTGGCACCGACGAAGGTCTCGTCGATGATCGGCTCCATCATCTTGGTGAAGGCGCCGCCGGCCACGGCCTCGATCAGCATGCCCAGCAGCGCCACCGACAACAGGCCGCGATAGCCGCGGGCGAAGCCCAGCAGGCGCCGGTAGACCGGCCAGGCACGCTCGGCGCGCGTCTCGCCGGCGCTGGTGGCGGTCATTTCGTTGCGCCCCATGCCGTCAGCGGCCCTGCGTCGCGCCGTCGCCGGCGACAGCGGCATTGCCGGCGGCAGCATTACCGGCCTGCGGCGCGGTGGCGTTGGCGATGCGGGTGAAACCCAGCTGGCCCAGCGCGTCGTAGGCGGTCACCACCGCCTGCCAGGGCGTGCGCGCATCGGCGCGCAGCAGCACGGTGCGCTGGCGGTCGTCGCCGGCCACCTCGGCGATGGTGCGCTTGAGCGACTCGACATCGGTGCGCAGCGCTTCGCGGTCGTCGACGAAATAGCGCCCGTCGGCATTGATCAGCAGGCTCAGCGTGCCCGACTGCGCGTCGTTGCGCTGGCCGTCGGCCCGCGGCAGCTCCAGCTTCAGCACCGAGCGCGCGTCGAAGGTGGTGGTGATCACGAAGAAGATGATCAGCACCAGGATCACGTCGATCAACGGCACCAGGTTGAGTTCCGGCGTGTCCTCGGCGCGGCGGTCGCGGATGCGCATGGCTCAGCCCTGGACTGGCGCGGCGGGGCGGCGGTTGCGCGGGTCGATGATATCCATCAGCGCGATCGCCTCGTGCTCCATCGCGACGATGTAGCCGTCGATACGGGCGCGGAAGTGGCGGTGGAACATCAGCGCCGGCACCGCGACAATCATGCCGGCCGCCGCGCACACCAGCGCCTTGCCGATGCCGCCGGCCAGCTGGTTGACGTCGCCGACGCCGTGGTCCATCACCCCCAGGAACATCTGGATCATGCCGACCACGGTGCCGAACAGGCCCAGCAGCGGGCCGGCCGCGGCGATCGTGCCCAGGGTGTTGAGATAACGCTCCATGCGGAAGGCGATGTGGCGGCCGACGTCCTCGACCCGCTCGCGGATCTCCTCGCGCGGCCGGTTGCGCACGTCCAGCGCCGCGGCCAGCAGCGCGCCCAGCGGCGAATTGCCGCGCAACGATTCGATATGCGCAGGGTCCAGCACGCCGCGCGCGGCCCAGGCCCGGACTTCGTCGCCCAGGCCCGGCGGCAGCACGGCCTTGCGCCGCAGCGCCCAGAACCGCTCGACGATGATCGCCAGCGCCAGCGCCGACAGCAGCAGCAACGGAATCATCGGCCAGCCGCCGGCCTTGACCAGTTCGAGCACGCAAACCCCTTCGGCCGGTGGCCGGTTCAATCCGGCGAATAGGATAGCGTAGCGGCCGCGTCGGCCTGCGAGGGCCGCAACGCTTGGTAGCGGCGCGCGGCATCCCACAGCCGTGGCTGCCGCGCCCGCTGCCCCTGCACCGCAACCCCATCCGCCGCCAGCCGGACCCGCAAGGCGCCCTGCCCCGCGGTATCGGCCGGGGTGGCGCCCGCCGCCTGCCAGCGCGCCATCGCGGCCGGCTGCGGATGGCCGAAGCGGTTGCTGTGGCCGGCGGAAACCAGCACGTGGCGCGCCGCGCTTGCGGCGATGAAGTCCGGATCCGACGAACTGCCGCTGCCGTGGTGGGCGGCGATGACGACCTCGGCGCGCAACGCGTCCACGTCGCGATGCACCAGCAGGCGCTCGACCACCGCATCGATGTCACCCGGCAGCAACACGCTGCCATGCGCGGTCTCGACCCGCAGCACGCAGCTCGACTGGTTGCGGAAGTCGGGAAAATGCAGGTCCGGGTGCAGGAAGCGGAAAGCCACGCCGTCCATCTCCCAGCCGCCGCCCAGCAGGCAGGGCGCGGCGCCGGCCACGCGATCGTGCCGCGGCGCAAACACCACCGGTGCGTTGAACCGGCGTTGCACCGCCTCGAAGCCGCCGATGTGGTCGGCATCGGCGTGGCTGACCACCACCGCGTCGAGCCGGCGCACGCCCAGCGCATGCAGGGCCGGCACCACCACCCGCTCGCCGGCATCGAAGCCCTCGGGCACCGCCGGCCCCGCGTCGTAGAGCACCGCATGCCGGGCGGTGCGCACCAGCACCGACAGGCCCTGGCCCACGTCCAGCACCACCACTTCCGCCTCGCCGTGGCGCGGCAACGCGCGGTCCGGCCACAGCAGCGGCAGCCACAGCATGACTGCCAGCCATTTGCCCGGCACGCCGCGCGGCAGCAGCAGCCAGAACGCGGCCAACAGCGCCAGCGGCAACGCAAACCAGCGCGGCTGCGGCAGCCACCACAGCGCGAACGGGCTGGCGGCCAGCCACTCGAACAGCGGCCAGCTGAGATCGAACGCGCGGGCCGCCAGCCACCACGCCCAGTCGCCGCTGCCACTGGCGACCGCTTCCAGTCCCGTGCCCAGCAGTGCCAGCGGCACGACGACCAAGCTCCACCACGGGATCGCCACCAGGTTGGCCAGCGGCCCGGCCAGCGAGGCCTGGCCGAACAGGATCACCGTCAGCGGCAGCAGGCCGAGCGTCGCCACCCATTGCGAGGCCAGCAGGCCGCGCAGCAGCGACATCTCGCGCGCATCGGGCAGGCACCAGACCAGCCAGGCGACCCCGGCAAAACTGAGCCAGAATCCCGCCGAGAGCACCGCCATCGGATCGACCAGCATCACCGCGATCGCGGCATAGGCCAGGGCATCGGCAATGCGCAGCTGCCGCCGCGCCAGCCGCGCGACCACGACCACCGCGATCATCAGCACGGTGCGCACCGTCGGCAGTTCCCAGCCGGCCACCGCGGCGTAGAAACCTGCGCCCAGCAGCGCGACGATCGCCGCCGCCTGCGGCCGCGGCAGGTGCCGGCCCAGCCCTGGCAACAACCACCACAGGCCGGTCGCCAGCAACGCGAAGAAGCCGCCGACCATGCCGACGTGGAAACCCGAGATCGCGACCAGATGGGTCAGCCCGGTGGCGCGCAACGCCTCCCAGTCGGTGTCGGCCAGCATCCGGGTATCGCCGATCGCCAGCGCCCGCACGTAGCGCGCGGACCCGCCTTCGACTGCGGCATCGATGCGCTGCGCCACCGTATCGCGCCAGGCATCCACGCCCTGTCCGGTCGCGGTGCGCGCCAGTGGCTCGCGCGCGCGCACGTAGCCGACCGCCGTGATCCGCTGCGCCATCGCGTGCTTCTCGCCATCGAACCAGCCCGGGTTGCGCAGGCCACGCGGTGCCCGCACCCGCGCCGTGAACGTCCAGTCGCTGCCGGCGACGACATCCAGCCGGCGTGGATCGGCCTCGCCGCGGTCGTCGTACCAGGACAGGCGCAGCAGGCGTCCGCGCAAGGCCGGGGGCACTTGCGTGCTGTCGTTCACCCGGAACAGGAACGTCGTGCGCGTGGGCGCATGCGTGGGCAGTTGCACCACCCGGCCGCCGAGCGCGACATCCGCGCGTTCCAGCGACATGGGCAACTGCAGCGACAATGCGTGCGCGGCATGCAGCCCGCACAGGGCGAAGCCCAACAGCAGCGCGCCGACGCATCGGCCCCAGCGACGGCCGCGAACCCATCCCAGCGCGCCGAAAGACAACGCCAGCACCAGCAACCACACCTGCGGCAGCGCCGGAAGCAGCAGGCACCCCATTGCGCCCGCGACAAGCGCCGCGGCCACTGCGATGCCCACTGGCGGTACCGATGCATACGCTGGATCGCGCCGGTCAAGGCTGCGCCAGGACTGCATCCACACGCGCAGCCGCCGCGGCAGCCGCGGCCACCATCGCCCGTTGACCTGCCCCGCCACTGCACGGGATTCATCCGGACAATCCATGTCTCCCGCCCCCGACCGACAACACCTTCAACCTAGCCCGCTCGGCGCACACGGGATGCCGGGCAAAACAACAGCCTGAGGTAGGACTTTTCCTGATGCACGATGCCGGCAGGGCATCGAAAGGTATGTGCATGCGCGCCGTCTCCCGGGCCGTGCTCGGGTGCACCACCGCTCGCACGCGCTCGCGTCCGCGTCCGCGGCGCGTCGTTCACGCTGCCACGCCGGATCGCACGCAAAGCCGCGCAGGCCAGGTCCGGAAGCAGGCATCCGGCATGGTCCGCCGTGCATGGCAGGCACCCGGACGCCGCGACCCGGGTTTCCACCTCACGCCGGATGCAGACCCCGCCTTAACCTGCAGGAAGGTTCCATGGCGACGGGTGCGGTCGGCACCGGCGTGGAATTTCGGATGATGCGCGTCGAAAACCTACTTGCCGGTATCGCCATAGCGGACCTCGAGGCATCTGCGGCGTGGTACGAGACAATCATCGGCGAGGCCGCAGATCGGCCAATGCCGGAAGGCCTCGAGTGGTCGCTGCCCGGCGGCGGCGTGCTGCAGGTGTTCCAGGATCCAGAACGGGCCAGACGCTCGTCGGCGACATGCGTCGTGAAGGATATCGACTCACAGGTCTCGCAGCTGTCCTCCCTCGGCATGGCGGCCGAAAACAGAACCCGTTCTGACCAGGTGAGCACTGCCATCGTCAAGGACCCCGGCGGCAACCGGCCCGTCCTGGCCGAGCCGCACGCCAATCGCCTCGCGAGCTGGCACGCCCGTTCTCGAGTCGACGGTTCGTCCCGG
>JAFAFY010000231.1 GCA_023423235.1 Pseudomonadota bacterium | reverse complement strand
ACAAGATCGCCGGCAACGAGAAGCTTGAAGACCTTTTGAGCGACGTCCTGAACAACACCGAGCAGCTCAAGAAGCTGGGCCAGGACGAAACAGGGGAGTGACCGGGCGATGAATGCAAAAGCCACAGCCGCGGCCCCGAGCGCCGCCGGCACCCAGGAGCTGGGCCTGCTCGACCAGATCGTCGAGCAGAGCAAGGTCGCCAAGTCGCGCGTCGAACACGAGCGCGCCAAGGACATCATCGCCGAGCTGGCCAAGGAGGTCCTCGATGGCACCGTGGTGGTGTCGGAGAACCTCAGCCTGACCCTCGATGCGCGGGTCGCGGAGCTGGACCGGATCATCTCCGAGCAGGTCAGCGCGATCATGCACGCACCCGAGTTCCAGAAGCTCGAGAGCACCTGGCGCGGCCTGCATTACCTGTGCGAGCAGACCTCCACCGGCGCGCTGCTGAAGATCAAGGTCTTCAACTCGCCGAAGAAGGACATGGTCAAGGACTTCAAGTCCGCGATCGACTTCGACCAGAGCGCGCTGTTCAAGAAGGTCTACGAGGAAGAGTTCGGTACCTTCGGCGGTTCGCCGTTCGGCGCGCTGATCGGCGACTACAACATCGGCCGCCAGCCCGAGGACATGTACTTCATCGAGCAGATGTCGCACGTGGCGGCGGCCGCGCACGCGCCGTTCATCGCCGCGGCAGACACCGACATGTTCGGCCTGGAGAGCTTCGGCGAACTGGGCAAGCCGCGCGACCTGGCCAAGGTGTTCGACACCGTTGAATACGCCAAGTGGAAGTCGTTCCGCGAATCCGAGGATTCCCGCTACGTCGGCCTGACCCTGCCGCGTTTCCTCGGGCGCCTGCCGTACAACCCGAAGGACGGCACCACGGTCGAAGGCTTCAACTTCGTCGAGGACGTGGACGGCGGAAACCACGACAAGTACCTGTGGTGCAACACCGCCTACGCTTTCGGCGCGCGCCTGACCAAGGCCTTCGAGGACTTCGGCTGGTGCGCGGCGATCCGCGGCGTGGAGGGCGGCGGCCTGGTGGAGGGATTGCCGACGCATACCTTCCGTACCGACGACGGCGAAGTCGCGCTCAAGTGCCCGACCGAGATCGCGATCACCGACCGCCGCGAGAAGGAACTCAGCGACCTCGGGTTCATCCCGCTGGTGCATTGCAAGAACACCGATTACGCGGCGTTCTTCGGCGCGCAGTCGGCGCAGAAGGCCAAGAAGTACAACACCGACTCGGCCAATGCCAATGCCATCCTGTCGGCACAGCTCCAGTACATTTTTGCAGTCTCGCGCATCGCCCATTACCTCAAGGCGATGATGCGCGAGAAGATCGGCAGCTTCGCCTCGGCCGGAAACGTCGAGGACTTCCTCAACCGGTGGATCGCCCAGTACGTGCTGCTGGACGACAACGCCAACCAGGAAGCCAAGGCGCAGTATCCCCTGCGCGAAGCGTCGATCCAGGTTTCGGAAGTTCCCGGCAAGCCGGGTGTCTACCGCGCGGTGGCCTTTTTGAGGCCGCATTTCCAGCTCGATGAGCTGTCTGTCTCGTTGCGGCTTGTCGCCGAATTGCCGGCGGCTGCGAAAAAGGGCTGACGAGGCGTTGTGGTAACGGTAGCGCAAGGGCGCGTTCTAGAGGCCCATTGTGGGGCACGTCACCGGATTCAAACCGGGGCGTGACCATTACCGCCAGGCGCGACCTGGCATCCCCTTCACACGGAAGTACGGAATAAGGAAACAAGACAATGGCACAACATGCATTTTTGAGCATCGATACCATCAAGGGCGAGTCCCGGGACCAGTCGCACAAGGACTGGATCGAAATCGAGTCCTTTACCCAGGACGTCCTGCAGCCGCGTTCGGCCACCGCTTCGAGCGTTGGCGGACAGACTGCAGCGCGCGTGGAACTGTCGCCGATCGAGATCGTCAAGAAGATCGACCTGTCGACGACGGCGCTTCACCAGGCAGCGGCCAACGGCACCACCTTCCCCAAGGCACGGATCGAGTTCTACCGCGCCGACAAGGATGGCAATGCCATCAACTACTACCTGGTCGAACTGCTGAACGTTCTCGTCCATCGCGTCACCACCTCGGTGGCCGCGGACGGCGTCCCGCAGGAAGTCGTGCAGCTGAGCTTCGGCTCGATCAAGTGGACCTACCAGCAGCAGAAGCCGGAAGGTGGACTTGGCGGCAAGGCCGTGGCGCAGTGGAGCCCGACGCTCAACCGTCCGACCCACAGCGTTTGATGTGATTCGATGCGGCAACATGCACTTGCATGTTGCCGCATTCTGTTGTGCTTCCCAGGATGATCCCGCGCTATGGAAGATGCGGGGAACCGGCAACTCCAGCCCGCCGGATGGTTATCCGGTCACGGTCCGCGTTGCTGGTGCATGGAGCTGAAGTGGATGAAACCTGCCAAGGGGTTCGAACCCAGCCTGCTCGAGAAGCTGCTGGACGATGCACCGAAAAGCGCGAGCCAGGGGAACGTGTTCAAGACCGTTTCGCTCGAACAGCACAAGGAATCCGTGGCCCGGGATCTGGAGGGCCTGCTCAACACGCGCGCGGCGTTCTCCGAGGACAACCTGGAGCAGCATCCCAACTGCCGGCAGTCGCTGTTGACCTACGGACTGGATGATTTCTCCGGCCTGAGCCTGTCGAACGCCTACGACCGCGCCGCGATCTGCAGATCGCTGGAGCGCGCGATCGCGCGCCACGAGTCGCGCCTGGTGAACGTCAAGGTCTCTCTGAACCCGCGCGCGGGCAGCACCTCGGCGCTGCATTTCACCATCAACGCGCTGCTCAACATCCGGCCCGCGCGCGAGCCGATCAGTTTCGATGCCCTGCTGCAGACCAACACCCAGCAGTACTCGGTCAGCAGGCTGCGCCGCAGCGGCCAGGCGGCGGGCTGATGGAGGACCTGCTGCCGTTCTACGAGCGTGAGCTGGGCTTCCTGCGCCGCTACGGCAAGGAATTCGCCGAGCGCTATCCCAAGATCGCCAGCCGCCTGCTGCTGTCGGCCGACGGCAGCGAGGACCCGCATGTCGAGCGCCTGATCGAGTCATTCGCGCTGCTGAGCGCGCGCGTGTCGAAGAAGATCGACGACGACTACCCGGAATTCACCGAAGCGCTGCTGGAGGTCCTGTACCCGCATTACCTGCGTTCGTTTCCGTCCTGCTCGATCGCCCACTTCGACATGGGCAGTGCGCTGGGCAAACTGACCTCGCCCGTGCACGTACCGCGCGGCACGCTGCTGCAGACGCGCCAGGTCAAGGGCATCAACTGCAGGTTCCGCACCGCCTACGATGTCGACCTGGCGCCGGTGCGGATCGCCGCCGCGCGTTATCTGCCGATCGCCGAGCCGCCGATGACGGTGCAGGCGCCAGCTGGCACCGGCGCGCAGATCTCGATCACCGTCGAGCTGCTGGGCGACGATGTCTCGATCCGGCGCCTCGGGCTGGCCAGGCTGCGCCTGTTCGTGGATGGCGAGCCCTCGGTACGCGCGGCGCTGCGTGACGCATTCGCGTTCGGTGTCGTCCGGACCTATGTGGAGTCCGGGGACAGCGGGCGCTGGTCGGCGCTGGAACATTCGCCGCTGCGGCAGGCCGGGTTTTCGCCCGACGACGCGCTGATCGATTTTCCCGCGCGCTCGCACGCGGCCTATCGCCTGCTGACCGAACTGTTCGCCTTTCCCGAGAAGTTCGGGTTCTTCGACCTGTACCTCGACCAGTTGCCCGAACTGCGCGGCAACCGCTTCACCCTGCATCTGCTGCTCAAGGGCAATGGCGGCGACCGTCCGGTGGACCGCCTGTTGCAGGGACTGTCGCCGGCGAACCTCAAGACCGGCTGCACGCCCGTGGTCAACCAGTTCCCGATGCATGGCGAGCCCATCCGCCTCACCCACCAGACGTTGCGTTATCCGGTCATTGCCGATGCCCGTCGGGCCTACGGCTATGAGGTGTATTCGGTCGATTCGGTCAAACGGGTCAGGCAGACACCACAGGGCGAGCAGATCACCGAGTTCCGCCCGTTCTATTCGCTGCACCATGGCGAGACGCCGGACAACACCGGCCACTACTGGCTGTTGCACCGCGACGAGGATGTCGCCCGGCACAGCCCGGGACACGAGGCCGAACTCTCGTTCGTCGACCTCAATTTCAATCCCTCGCTGCCGCAGACCGACGTGATCAGTCTGCAATTGACCTGCAGCAACCGCGACCTGCCGTCGATGCTGGCCTATGGCGTCTCCGGTGGCGACCTGACGCTGGAAGGTGGCAGCCCGGCGCGCGCGATCGCGCTGCTGCGCAAGCCCAGCCCCTCGCTATCGTTTCCGCGCGGACGCGGCGCGCAGTGGCGGCTGATCTCGCACCTGTCGCTCAACAGCCTGTCGATCACCCAGGTGGGATTGCCCGCGCTCAAGGAGATGCTGCGCCTGTACGACCTGCCGCGTTCGGCGGTGACCGCGCGGCAGATCGACGGCATCGTCGGCCTGTCCAACGCGCCCACCACGACCTGGCTGGCGGGCCGCCATTTCGGCAGCGTCGTGCGCGGCGTCAAGATCCTGCTGACCATCGAGGAGGCAAGTTTCGTCGGTACCGGCATCGCCACGCTGGTCGCGGTGCTCGACCGGTTCTTCGGTCTGTACGTGACCGCCAACAGTTTCACCCAGCTGGTCGTGCTGTCCAGCGAATCTGGGGAAGTGCTGATCCAATGCGAACCGCGAAGCGGCGAATCTCCCCTGGTGTAGTCCAGACGCTGCTGCAGGATCCGCATCGCTTCGAGTTCTTCCAGGCGCTGCGGGTCCTGGAGCACCTGTTCCAGCGCCAGGGGCTGGACGGGGCCGATGCCCTGTCGCGCGTGCGTTTCCGCAACAGCCTGTCGCTGTCGTTCCCGGCGAGCGAGATCGAGGCGATCGAGTCGTATTCCACCGACGATGTCCGGCTCGACCGCGAGGCCGCGATCGATTATGCGATCGGTACCGAAAGCGTCGGTCGCGTTCAGATCACTCCGGCCTTCAGCGGGTTCCTCGGCGTGTCCGGGGTGCTGCCGCTGCACTACACCGAGCTGTTCGCGCAGCGCGAGATCTACGAGCGCGATCGCACCCCGCGGGCGTTCCTGGACGTGTTCGCCAACCGGGCACTGGCGTTGCACTACCAGGCGTGGAAGAAGTACCGGCTGGGCCTGCAATACGAGCTGGACCGGCGCGAGCGCTTCCTGCCGCTGATCCTGTCGCTGTCGGGCCTGGGGATGCGCGCCCTGCGCGACCAGTTCGTCGACGGCGAGGGCGATGTCTACGATCAGGCGATCGCCCACTTTGCCGGCGGCATCCGCCAGCGCCCGGTGTCGGCCGAGTACCTGCAGCAGTTGTTGTCGGACTATTTCCGCGCCGATATCCGGGTCGAGCAGTTCGTCGGCGCCTGGTATCCGGTGCCCGAATCGGCCCGCAGCCGGCTTGGCGTGGGCAACGTCCGGCTGGGGTCGAGTGCGCTCGCGGGCGATCGCGTCTGGCAGCGCGACCTGCGCATGCGGCTGTGGGTCGGGCCGCTGGGCAGGCGCCAGTTCGACGATTTCCTGCCCAACGGCCAGGCTGCCAAGGCGCTGGCGAAATGGCTGACCCTGCTGACCGGCGTCTGCCTGGAGTACGAGGTGCGCCTCGTGCTGCGGGCCGAGGATGTGGTTGGCGCATCGCTCGGCCCCGGCGCGGGCGTGCGCCTGGGCTGGGACAGTTTCGTGTGTTCGCGCGAGGAACGGATGCCGCGCGCGGATGCCAGCTACACCATCCACACCCTGCAATAGCCGGCGGCTGCGGCATCTCACCGGACACCACTTTCAACTCGGACGAACCAGCGCATGAGCATCAACCTCAAGACCCTGATCGGAAAACTCAACGACACCTGCCGCCACGCCACCGAGCAGGCGGCCAACCTGTGCATGACGCGGGGCAACTACGAGGTCGAGCTGGAGCATCTGCTGCTGGCGCTGCTGGAAAAATCCGACGACGATTTCTCGCTGGTCATGCGCCGCAGCAACGTGCCGCTCGACGTGCTGGAACGCGACCTGGCCGACGAGGTGGCGCGCCTGAAGACCGGCAACACCCGCACGCCGGTGTTCTCGCCGCAGTTGCCGACGCTGTTCGAGAATGCCTGGCTGATCGCTTCGCTCGATTCGGAAACCACCCGCATCCGCAGCGGCCACCTGCTGCTGGCGCTGTTGACCGAGCCGGGCCTGGCCCAGCTCGCGCAGCGCACCTCGCCGCTGTTCGACCGGGTCAAGCTCGATGAACTCAAGCACGATTTCGCCCGGCTGACCGAGGGTTCGTGCGAATCGGCGCAGGGCGTGCGCCTGCAGGACGCGGCCCCCGGCCAGGACGAGGGCGCGTCGCCGGCGCCGGGCCTGGGCAAGACGCCGGCGCTCGACCAGTTCACCACCAACCTCACCCAGCGCGCGCGCGATGGGCAGATCGATCCGGTGGTCGGGCGCGACGCCGAGATCCGCCAGCTGGTGGACATCCTGCTGCGGCGCCGGCAGAACAACCCGATCCTCACCGGCGAGGCCGGCGTCGGCAAGACCGCCGTGGTCGAGGGCCTGGCGCGGCGCATTGCCGAGAACGACGTGCCCGAGGTGCTGCAGGGCGTCGAGCTGCACGTGCTGGACATGGGCCTGCTGCAGGCCGGCGCCAGCGTCAAGGGCGAGTTCGAGAACCGGCTCAAGAACGTCATCGACGAGGTGAAGAAGAGTCCGCACCCGATCATCCTGTTCATCGACGAGGCGCACACGATGATCGGCGCCGGCGGCCAGGCCGGGCAGGGGGATGCCGCGAACCTGCTCAAGCCGGCGCTCGCGCGTGGCGAGCTGCGCACGCTCGCCGCGACCACCTGGAGCGAGTACAAGAAGTACTTCGAGAAGGACCCCGCGCTCGCGCGGCGCTTCCAGCTCGTGAAGGTGGACGAGCCGAGCGAGGACCGCTGCCTGCAGATGATGCGTGGCGTCGCGCCGTCGCTCGAGACGCACCACAACGTCCGCATTCTCGACGAGGGGCGCGACGCGGCCGTGCGGCTCTCGCACCGCTATCTCCCCGATCGCCAGCTTCCCGACAAGGCGGTGAGCGTGCTCGACACCGCGTGCGCGCGCCTGGCCCTCGGCCAGAGCACCGTGCCGCCGGCGATCGAGGATGCGCGCCGGCGGCTCGAGGATCTGGCGGTGCAGGCGCGGGTGCTCGGGCGCGAGC
>JAFAFY010000217.1 GCA_023423235.1 Pseudomonadota bacterium | reverse complement strand
GCGTCTACTTCTGGATGGTGCTGGTGGCGGCGGTGTTCGCCGCCGTGCTGGGCATCAGCACCTGAGGCGCCGCTTTCGCGGACGGAAATCCCGCGGGTAACCAGCGTCCGCGCTGCCGCCCGGCTGCGGGCGCCCTGTGCTGCGCCTGGCGCTTCAGGTCGTCATGGACGCGTGCATCGGGGGGCCGTGGGCGCCTTCAGCCGCGAACGCCGGTGGTGCATCCGCAGCTGGCGCAACCGCAAGAAACACCTCCGCCCGGACGGGAAGGGCCGGCCTGGACAGCCGCTGCACGCCGGCTCAGCACGCCGGTCGGCCTGCCTGCACCGCGAAGGTGCCGCCGCTCAGGGATCGACCTGCGCCCGCAGCCAGGCATCGCGCTGGTCGGCGGGCACCGCCAGCCACTGTGCGCGCAAGGCGTCGCGGTCCTGCGGTGGCGTGCGCTGGGCCAGCACGGCCAGGTCGGCCGCGCCCTGCGGCGAGGTCCCCCGCAACGCCAGCATCGCCGGCGCCTGCTGCGCGGGTGGCATCGCAGCAAACAGCGGGTGCAGGCCAGGCCAGGCCGCGCCCAGGGTCGGCCCCAGCAACCAGCCACGCTGCATGCCCAGGTCGAGGCTGTCGAAGCGCGCACGCAGTGCCTGGCGCTCGGGCTCTGGCAAGGCGGCGTAACGCGCGGCCGCCGCCTGCAGGCGCACGCGCTCGGCATGCGGCAGGGCCTGCACCGCGGTCCAGGCCTCGCGCTGCCGTGCGCGCTCGGCTGGTGGCAGGGCGTGCCAGGCGGCCACCCGCGCGGCAAGATCCTGGCGCTGCGCCGGGCGCATCGCCGCCAGTCGGGCGGCCCGCGCGGCAAGCTGTTCGCGCTCGCCGGCAGGCAAGTGGTTCCAGCCGGGCATCGCGGCCGGCGCCGCGAATGCCACCGGACCAACGGCCAGCAGCAACACGGACAGCAGCAACGGCGGGACGCGCCGGACGCGACCGGGTTGGCGCTCAGATGCCGGCATCGCTGGTCTCCATGCCGGCATCGTCGTCGGCCGGCGGTGGCGCCTCGCCCGGCGGCGGATCGGCCGTTACCGGCACGTCCAGGTGCACCGCCAGCCAGGCGTGGAACGCCGGATCGTCGCGCCAGGCACTGCCAGTGTCCGCGGCGCCTTCGGCCGACGCGGCGTCCAGCAGCAGGTCGAAATCGCGTTCGGTCAGCAGCGCGGTGTCGTCGTCGTAGCGTGCCTGCGGTTCGGCGGCCGCGCCGAGTGGCTCGACCCGGATCTGCGCCGCATCGTCATCGCCGACGGATCGCCACGGCTGCCACCAGGTCGCGGCCAGGGCGGCGCCGGTGGCCAGCGCCACCGCGGCCAGCGCCGGCCACAGCCAGCGCGGACGCGGCGCCGGGGCGTCGATCGCCGGTGCGATGTCGGTGGTCGAGGTGCCCGGTGTGGCCGCATGCGGACGGGCCACCGGAAAGCGCCGCAGCGCCGCCACCGTGCCCTGCATCGCCGCCTCGCGTATCGCCGCCAGTCGGGCCAGGCGGTCGGCGGGCAACGCGCGCACGGCCTGCTGCACGCGTTGGGCAAGCGCGCGCCAGGCATCCGGGTCGGGCGTGCCATCGGCCTGGTGCGGCAGTGCGCGGCGCAGGCCCAGCCGGTAGGTGGCGCGCGATACCCCGAGCACGGTCGCGGCATCGTGTTCGCTCAAGCCCGCCACCAGCCGCAGCAGCAGGGTGACGCGCGGACCGCCGGACAGGCCTGCGAGCACGTCCAGGCCATCGTCGCCCGGCACCAGCGGCGCCGGCGCCCGCAGCAGCGGCGCGGCCAGCAGCAGCGACCAGAACCGGCGCGGCCAGTCCGGGAATGCGGTCTGCGGGGCGATACCGACGAAATCGGCCATTGCATTGGCCAGGGCGGCGTCGCCAGTCTCGATGTCCCCGCACTGCCACTGTGCGAACAGCGCGGCGCGCCGCTCCACCCCGCGCAGGAACGCGGACGCGGCGGACGCAGGGCCCGGGGCGGAGGGAGAACGGGGTGTGGTCATCGGAAACCGCGGAAGATCGGCAGGCATCATAGCCGGCCTGTCGACCTGCCCAAGCCTTGACAGCGGTCACGGATGCCGTTCCACCGCTGTTTTCCCGGGGAAATGTTGTGCACAGGGTTCACAACCCTGTCATTTCGCTAAAGCCGGGCGCCGCCTGCCGCCACATGACAGCCATGTTTCACGGCCAAGCCATTGATAGAAAAGGGAAAACACAGTTTGGCACTTTTTTGTCCAAAGTGCCCGGGAGGGCCCGAAGTGCCCGACTTTGATCGCCGCGCACGGATTCATGCACAGGCTTATCCACAGTTTGTGTGGATAAACCAAAACACCTTGTGCTTCCGTCACTTGCAGCCGAAACATGCAATCGGCGACAGCTTCCGCCCGCAACTCGCACCGGTACTGCGAGGGCCGGGCACCGGCGACCGTGCCGGCCGGGATAGGCCCTAGACTTTGCCCGTGCCCGACCTCGATCCCGCCCATGATTCCGTCCTGCGTGTCGCCCTGCCGCTTCCACTGCCGCGGCTGTTCGACTACCGCGCCCCGCCCGGCGAACCGCCGCCCAGCGCCGCCGACACCGGCCGGCGCGTGCGCGTGCCCTTCGGCCCGCGCGAGCTGGTCGGCGTGGTCGCTGCAGTCGGGCCGGCGGACAAGGCGGCGCCGGCGCTGCGCGAAGCGCTGGCC
>JAFAFY010000175.1 GCA_023423235.1 Pseudomonadota bacterium | reverse complement strand
ATTCCACCAAGCGCAACGGCACCGGCCTGGGCCTGGCGCTGGCGCGCGAGATCGCCGAAGCGCACGGCGGCCGCATCGCCCTGCTCAACCGCGACGGCGGCGGCCTGTGCGTGTCGCTGGTGCTGCCGGACTGAGTCGCGGCGACATCGGATCGGGCACTCTTGTGCGCAGCGCACACGCAAGGATCGCCATGCCCACTTGCCGTTTTTCCAGCCGTTTCGCCGTCTGCGCCTTGCTGTGCCTGGCATCAGCCGCGTTGCCGGCGCAGCAGCGCGTCGATTCCCTCGATGCGGTACCCGGCGTGCTGCGCACACCGGAAGCCCGTGAAATCTGGAACACGCAGATGGCCGGCAAGCCGGCGCCCGACCATCTGGGTACCCGGGATCTCGCCGGGCTGGATCGCCGGGCGTTGCTTGATGTGCTGCTGCCCGGCACCGACCAGGGCCGCATCCGCCTGCTTGGCGCACGGCCATGGGCGCAATATCCCGGCCACGCCGTCGCACTGGCTTGCGTTGCCAAAGCGTCGAGAGATCCGAACGGCTACCGGCAACCCGAAACCGATTGCGAGACCGCCGATGTCACTGCGGTGCTCGCCGTGTTGCGGATCGATGCGGCCAACGCACCGCAGCTGGTCGCGCGCGTGGTGCTCGATCCGAGCGAAGCATGGCCATCACTGGTGTGGGAGGGCGACATGCCGATGGCGCTCGACGCGGATGACGAATCGGCCCTGCCGCAGCGCTGGGACCGTTTCGATCTGGCCGCCTACCAGCTCGGCGACGGCCCGCCGACACTGGGCCTGCGCGGCAGCTGGTCGGAAGGATATTCAGGCGGCGGCGCCTTCTACGGCGCGTTGTACCTGTTCGAACTGCGTGGCGACACGCTGGTGCCGGTGTTCGCGGCGCCGATGTCGATGTACCGCGACCTCGCCGGCGACTGGAACCCCGACGGCACCCGGCAGCACGACATCGACGAATGGTCCAAGGTGCTCATCGTCGAGCCGGTACGCCACGACGGCCATCACGACCTGCGCCTGCGCGAACGTCGGGCGCGCAGCGGCGGCCAGCGCTGGCGCTGGTCGGCCTCGGACGGTCGTTACCGTCCGTTGCGCTGAGCGGGCTGGCCGCGCAGCCGAAGACACAGGCGACCGCTCAGCGATCGAGTGGCTTGCGCATCAACACGCGCAGGTGCATCGGAAACCCCGCCGCGGCTTCGGCCGCCATCAACGCCTGCTGCGCCGGGGACCAGTCGGCGCGCGGCACCACGCCGAACCCGGCGCTGGCATAGAAGGGCGTGTTCCACGGCACGTCGGCCAGCGTGGTCAGCAGCATCGTGCGGTGACCCGCGGCCGCCGCGTCTTCGCAGGTCCGCGCCAGTAGCGCACGGCCAATGCCGCGCCGGCCGTGGGCCGGGTCCACGTCCATCTGCAGCAGGTGGGCGTCGCCCTCGAGCACCGTCCACGCGGCATGTCCGACCACGCGGCCGGCCACCTCGGCCACCCACCAGCGCCGCGCCGATGCGGCCGCCTCGAACACCGTGCGCGGTGTCGGGCTGGCGGCGAAACCCGCGTGCGCCGGATGCCCCTGCAGCAGCGTGAGTGCAGCTGCTTCCACCGCGACAGCCGCCGCGATGTCGGCGACCGTGCCGCGGCGCAGGCGGCAGCCGCTCAGCGCTTCTTGGCCGGCCGCTGCCATCCTTCGACCACGGTCTGGCGCGCGCGCGCCAGCGCCAGCTTGCCGGCCGGCACGTCGGCGGTGATCACCGAACCGGCGGCGGTCGTGGCGTCGTCGCCGATGCGCACCGGCGCCACCAGCGAGGCGTTGGAACCGATGAAAGCGCGGTCGCCGATCACCGTCTTCCACTTGTTGGCGCCGTCGTAATTGCAGGTGATGGTGCCGGCGCCGATGTTGCTGCCGGCGCCGACCTCGGCATCGCCCAGGTACGTGAGGTGATTGGCCTTGCTGCCGACACCGAGCACCGCGTTCTTGGTCTCGACGAAGTTGCCGATGTGCACGCCGTCGGCCAGCACCGTGCCCGGGCGCAGTCGCGCGAACGGGCCGATCGTCACCGCGCCCTCGGTCACCGCGCCCTCGAGGTCGCAATGCGCGCGGACCTCGGTGCCGGCGGTCAGGCGCACGTTCTTGAGCCGGCAGAACGGGCCGATGCGCACGCCATCGCCCAGCTCGACCTCGCCCTCGAAGACCACGTCGGCATCGATCTCCACATCGCGTCCCACCACCACGCGGCCGCGGATGTCGACCCGCGCCGGGTCGGCAAAGCGCGCGCCCTCCACGCACAACGCGCGCACCGCGCGCAGCTGCCAGGCGCGCTCGAGCTGGGCCAGCTGCCAGGGATCGTTGGCGCCTTCGGCCTCCAGCGGGTCCTCGACCAGCACGATCTCGGCGGCGCTGTACTCGGCCGCGGCCATCGCGAAGATGTCGGTCAGGTAGTACTCGCCCTGGGCGTTGTCGGCCGACAGCCGCCCCAGCCAGTTCTTCAGCGCGGTCGCCTCGGCGACCAGGATGCCGGTGTTGACCAGGTCGATGCGGCGCTGCTCCTCGTCGGCGTCCTTGTGCTCGACGATCGCACCGACATGGCCCTCGGAATTGCGCACGATGCGGCCATAGCCGGTGGGGTCCTCGAGTTCGGCCGCCAGCACCGCCAGGCGGCTGTCCACCGCCACCAAGCGGCGCAGGGTTTCGGCGCGCAGCAGCGGGACGTCGCCATAGAGCACCAGCACCTCGGCGCCGTCGGGCACCTCGGGCATGGCCTGGCGTACCGCGTGGCCGGTGCCCAGCTGCTCGGCCTGTTCGGCCCACAGCAGGTCGGGCTGGTCCTCGAACGCGGCCTGGACCTCGCCGCCACCATGGCCGTGGACGATGTGGATGCCGGCCGGATCGAGCGCCCGCGCGGCGTTGACCACATGCCAAAGCATGGGCCGGCCGGCGATCTTCTGCAGCACCTTGGGCACCGCGGATTTCATGCGCTTGCCGGCGCCGGCGGCGAGGATGACGACGTGCAGGGGAGCGCTCATGGGGATCCGGCAGCAGGGGATTGCAGGAAATTCTAACGGCGCAGCGCGTAGGATGCGCTCGCGCCCTCCCACCGGTCCCCGCGATGCGCACACCGCACCACTGCCGATCCGCTGCCACCGCCCCGCGCCTGCGGGGAGGCGGCTGCGCGCGAAGGGGCGGCCGCGCGTGAGCCTGCGCAGACAGGGCCGCGATTACCTGGTCATCGGGCTGCTGCAATGGCTGCTCGACTGGGGCGTCATGGTCGGCCTGACCCACCTCGGCATGCCGGTGGCACCGGCCAATATCGCCGGCCGCATCACCGGTGCGCTGCTGGGCTACTGGCTCAACGGCAAGTGGACCTTCGCCGGCGACGACACCGCCGTGGGCGCGACCCAGCTGCAACGCTTCGCCCTGATGTGGGTGAGCACCACGCTGGTGAGCACCTGGTCGTTGACCCACATCGACGATTTCTTCGGCCTGCGCTGGGTATGGCTCGCCAAGCCGGCGCTGGAGATCGCACTCGGCCTGCTCGGCTTCGTGCTGTCGCGCTACTGGATCTACAAGCGCTGAGCGCACGCGCGCACCGGCCCGCCGTGGCGCGGCGCAACCGCCTCGTTGTCGTTCCTGCCCGCGGCAACGGCCACCGGGCCGCGGATGCAACAACGCCGGCGCAGGGCCGGCGTCGTGTGCTGCACGTTGGCCGCGCGGGCGCGGCAGGCGCGGCTCAGTGCTTGAGGTTCTTGCGCAGGCGCTCGAGCGCCTGCAGCTGCACCACCGCCTCGGCCAGCTTCTGCTGCGCCTCGGCGACTTCCATTGCCTCGCTACGGCCGGCCAGGATGCGCTCGGCCTCGTCCTTGGCTGCCTTGACTGCGGCCTCGTCGATGTCGTCGGCGCGGATCGCGGTGTCGGCCAGGATCGTCACCACCTGCGGCTGCACCTCGAGGATGCCGCCACCGATGGCGAAGTCCAGCACCTCGCCGTTGGGCTGGGTCACCACGACCTTGCCCGGCTTGAGCCGCGTGATCAGCGGCGCGTGGCGCGGCGCGATGCCGAGCTCGCCGAGTTCACCGGTGGCGACGACCATGGTGGCCTCGCCGTGGAAGATCTCGGCCTCTGCACTGACGATGTCGCAACGGATGGTGGTGGTCATAGGATTCGCTCGCTCTGCTCGCTCAACGTGATTCGTGATTCGTGATTCGTGATTGGGAGAAGCGATGCATCCGCCACGTCGTGCACCCGGTGCTCTTTCGAATCACCAATCACCAATTCACGAATCACGAAGATCGCCGCTTAAGCAGCGATCTTCTTCGCCTTCTCGACGGCTTCGTCGATGGTGCCGACCATGTAGAACGCCTGCTCCGGCAGGTGGTCATACTCGCCGTCGACGATGCCCTTGAAGCCGCGGATCGTGTCCTTGAGCGAGACGTACTTGCCCGGCGCGCCGGTGAACACTTCGGCCACGTGGAACGGCTGCGAGAAGAAACGCTCGATCTTGCGCGCGCGCGAGACGGCCTGCTTGTCCTCTTCCGACAGCTCGTCCATGCCCAGGATCGCGATGATGTCCTTGAGCTCCTTGTACTTCTGCAAGGTCTGCTGCACGCGCTGGGCGGTGTCGTAGTGCTCGCTGCCGATCACCAGCGGGTCCATCTGGCGGCTGGTCGAATCCAGCGGGTCGACCGCCGGATAGATGCCCAGCGAGGCGATCGAGCGCGACAGGGTCACGGTCGAGTCCAGGTGGGCGAAGGTGGTCGCCGGCGACGGGTCGGTCAGGTCGTCGGCAGGCACGTACACGGCTTGGATCGAGGTGATCGAGCCGGTCTTGGTCGAGGTGATGCGCTCCTGCAGCACGCCCATTTCCTCGGCCAGGGTCGGCTGGTAGCCCACCGCCGACGGCATGCGGCCCAGCAGCGCCGAGACCTCGGTACCGGCCAGGGTGTAACGGTAGATGTTGTCGACGAACAGCAGCACGTCCTTGCCCTTGCCCGAGGCATCCTTCTCGTCGCGGAAGTACTCGGCCATCGTCAGGCCGGTCAGCGCCACGCGCAGGCGGTTGCCCGGCGGCTCGTTCATCTGGCCGTAGACCATCGCCACCTTGGACTCGGCGGGGTTGTCCTTGTTGACCACGCCCGACTCGATCATCTCGTGGTAGAAGTCGTTGCCCTCGCGGGTGCGCTCGCCCACGCCAGCGAACACCGACAGGCCGCTGTGCGCCTTGGCGATGTTGTTGATCAGTTCCATCATGTTGACGGTCTTGCCCACGCCGGCACCGCCGAACAGGCCGACCTTGCCGCCCTTGGCGAAGGGGCACATCAGGTCGATGACCTTGATGCCGGTTTCCAGCAGCTTGGTGGCCGAGGCCTGCTCGTCGAAGCTCGGCGCGTCGCGGTGGATTTCCCAGCTGGTGTCGGCGGCGACCGGGCCGGCCTCGTCGATCGGGCGGCCCAGCACGTCCATGATCCGGCCCAGGGTGCCGGCACCGACCGGCACCGCGATGCCGCGACCGGTGTTGGTGGCCACCAGGTTGCGCTTCAGGCCGTCGGTCGAGCCGAGCGCGATGGTGCGCACGACGCCGTCGCCGAGCTGCTGCTGGACTTCCAGCGTGATCTCGGTGTTGTCGACCTTCAGTGCGTCGTACACCTTCGGCACGTCGGTGCGCGGGAACTCCACGTCGACGACCGCGCCGATGATCTGAACGATCTTGCCCTGACTCATGTTTGCTGCTCCGATTAACTTGTTCGTTTCGGCGAGATCATCGCCCGTTGATTGCATTGTGATTCGTGATTCGTGATTCGGAAGGCGCGGATCGCTGCTCTTGTCGAATCACTAATCCCGAATCACCAATCACGGCTCTTACACCGCCGCCGCACCACCGACGATCTCGGAAATTTCCTGGGTGATCGCCGCCTGCCGGGCCTTGTTGTAGATCAGGTTCAGGGTGTCGATCAGCTTGGTGGCGTTGTCGCTGGCCGACTTCATCGCCACCATGCGCGCCGCATGCTCGGACGCCACGTTCTCCATCACCGCCTGGTAGACCAGCGATTCGATGTAGCGGGTCAGCACGTGCGCCAGCACCGTCTCGGCGTCGGGCTCGTAGATGTAGTCCCAGTCGTGCTCGACCACCGCGGTTTCCGACGGCGGCAGCGGCAGCAGCTGGTCGAAGCTGGCCTTCTGGGTCATCGTGTTGATGAAGGCGTTGTAGCTCAGGAACACCCGGTCCAGGCTGCCGTCGGTGTAGCCGTCGAGCATGACCTTGATGATGCCGATCAGCTGCTCGACTTCCGGGGTGTCGCCCAGGTGGGTCACGCTGGCCAGCATGTCGACCTTGAGGCGGCGGAAGAACACCGTGGCCTTCTGGCCGATGGTCACCACGTCGACGGCAACGCCCTTGTCCTGCCATGCGCGGATCTCGCCCAGCAGCTTGCGGAACAGGTTGTTGTTGAGGCCGCCGGCCAGGCCGCGATCGGACGAGATGATGATGTAACCGACGCGCTTGGGATCCGGGCGCTCGATCAGGTAGGGATGCTGGAACTCGGAGCTGGCCTGGGCCAGGTGGCCGATCAGCTGCCGCATCGCCTGCGCGTAGGGACGCGAGGACTTCATCCGGTCCTGCGCCTTGCGGATCTTCGATGCGGAGACCATCTCCAGCGCGCGCGTCACCTTGCGGGTGTTCTGCACGCTCTTGATCTTGGTCTTGATTTCTCTGCCGCCGGCCATTTAGCTCGCTCCGCTCGCTGTGATTGGTGATTCGTGATTGGTGATTCGACAAAACGAATCGACTTCCGTCACGACACCTTGCTGCTGTTGCTGTTCCGAATCACCAATCACGAATCACCAATCACGGGCTCAATACGAGCCCGTGGTCTTGAACTCCGAAATACCCTGCTTGAACGCCGCCTCGATCTCGTCGTTCCAGCCGCCGGTCTGGTTGATCTTGCCGACCAGTTCGCCCTGCGTATTGTCGAAGTGCGCGTGCAGGCCTTCCTCGAACGCGAGGACCTTGGCCACCGGCACGTCGTCGAGGTAGCCCTCGTTGACGGCGTAGATCGACAGCGCCTGGTGGGCGATCGACATCGGCGCGTACTGCTTCTGCTTCATCAGCTCGGTCACGCGCTGGCCGCGCTCGAGCTGCTTGCGGGTGGCTTCGTCGAGGTCGGATGCGAACTGCGCGAACGCCGCCAGCTCGCGGTACTGCGCCAGCGAGATGCGGATGCCGCCCGAGAGCTTCTTGATGATCTTGGTCTGGGCCGAGCCACCGACGCGCGAAACCGAGATACCGGCGTTCACGGCCGGGCGGATGCCGGCGTTGAACAGGTCGGTTTCCAGGAAGATCTGGCCGTCGGTGATCGAGATCACGTTGGTCGGCACGAACGCGGACACGTCACCGGCCTGGGTCTCGATGATCGGCAGCGCGGTCAGCGAGCCGGTCTTGCCGGTGACCTTGCCTTCGGTGAACTTCTCGACGTACTCCTCGGACACGCGCGCGGCGCGTTCGAGCAGGCGGCTGTGCAGGTAGAACACGTCGCCCGGATAGGCTTCGCGGCCCGGCGGGCGCTTGAGCAGCAGCGAGATCTGGCGGTAGGCCACGGCCTGCTTGGACAGGTCGTCGTAGACGATCA
>JAFAFY010000183.1 GCA_023423235.1 Pseudomonadota bacterium | reverse complement strand
AGCCAGCGGCTGGGCCTGAGCGACCAGATCGCCCACGACCATTTCTTCGACCGCGGCGTGGTGCGCGAGATGGCGCACCTGGCGCAGGACCTGGCCGCGGGCAACGCCGACGGCTGGTTCAACGCCGCCGCCTTCCGCGACCGCGTGGACAACGGCCGCAAGGTGGCGATCCAGATCCTGGAGTTCTTCGACGGACTCGGCCTGACCCTGCGCCGCGGCGACCTGCGGCGGATCAACCCGCACCGGCACGACCTGTTCGATAATTGACCCCCTGGAAGGGAAGCGTCCCCGGTGGGGCGGCCGGACTTCAAATCCGGTTGGGGCAGCGCCGCTGTCCCGGGTGGGTTCGACTCCCACTCCCTTCCGCCAGCCGCGCATGCAGGCCCGCGACGCCCTGTCCCTGCCCCTGCCGCGCCGCGGGCGCTGCGCGTGTCCCGCCCACGTGCCCGTGGCGGAACCGGGGACCGCGACGCAACGCAATCGAATCCCTGGCGCATTGCAGGCCGAACCCGGGATGCGTGCACAGCCTGCGTGCGATAGCGGCGATACCGGAACCTTTTGCCGCCGGTGTGCGAGAGATCCCGGGCGGGCAGGCCACGGTGCAGATCGCCAAGCGCAGCGAACTGCACCTCCGCGCAGCTGCCCACCTGCTGCGTTGGCGCACAGGAACACTTCGACCTGCGCGAGGCGGTGCAGGCCAGGCATGGTGCGGCGTTCGAACTCAAGGCCTACCACGGCCAGGTGCTGTCCCATGGCGCGCCGCCGATGCGCTACGTGCGGGCCTTGATGCTCGACGAGCCGCTTCCATAGCGCGTGCCCCGGGTTGCCGGCGACGCGGACGCAATGGGGAGGCACTGTCCCGGCCGGTGCATGGGGAGGCGAACCACGCCTTGTCCGGCAGCTATCCCCGTGGCAGAGTCGGGGACAGTGACGCAAGTCAATCGAATTAGGAGTCCGCATCGTGATCGATCCGGACGGGTTCAGGCCCAATGTCGGCATCGTGCTGATGCGCCCGGACGGCCGCGTCTTCTGGGCGCGCCGGGTCCGGCGTGATGGCTGGCAGTTCCCGCAGGGCGGGATGAATACCGACGAGACCCCGCGCGAGGCGATGTACCGTGAGCTGCGCGAGGAAACCGGGCTGCTGCCCGAGCACGTGGCCGTACTGGGCGAGACGCCGGGCTGGCTGCGCTACCGGTTGCCGCAGCGCGCGATCCGGCGCAACGACCGCGTGGTCTGCGTCGGCCAGAAACAGGTCTGGTTCCTGCTGCATCTGGTCGGCGAGGAGGACCACCTGCGGCTGGACCTGACCGACAAGCCCGAGTTCGACCACTGGCGCTGGGTCGATTTCTGGTATCCGCTGGAACACGTGGTGATGTTCAAGCGCGGCGTCTACACCAGCGCCCTGCTGCACCTGGCGCCGTTCGCGCGCCAGATCGCCGGCCATCAGGCCATCCCCCAGGCGGCGGTGGAGGCGCGTGCCCGCAGCCGGTTCGGCGCCCAGCAGCGTCGCCGCTCGCGGGCGGGCGAGGGGGGTGGACGCGACCGCGACGGCAGTACGTGTGACGGCGGCACTCGCTGAACGGTTTTCGTTTGACAATGATTCTCGTTTGTGGCGGAATGGCGGCCCGAGCTTCGCAGCCAGGATGTCCAACGTGTTCGTCTGCATCTGCAACGGCGTCACCGATTCCCAGATCCGCCAGGCGGCCGCCGCCGGTTGCCGCGAAGTGGCCGAACTGACGATGCGCACCGGCTGCGGCGCCACCTGCGGCAGTTGCCTGGACATGGCCGGCGACCTGCTGCGCAGCCACGCCGCCCCCGCGCAATCCGCGGCCGTCTACGAGTTTCCGCTGATCGCCTCGGCGGCCTGAGCCGCGCCGGGCGCGTCCGCGCCTGCCGCAACGCCCGGTACCTCCCGCGCCACGTCCAGAGCTGCGCGCCGGTGCGCCCGCCGAACGCGGAAAAATGCGCACGATTCGCGTTCCGTCATGCCCGCACGCATGCCGCTAGAGTGGCGGCATTCGCGAGTTTCGGAGCAGTACCATGAAGGGCGACGCGCAGGTCATCCGCTACCTCAACCAGGTGCTCTACAAAGAGCTGACCGCCATCAACCAGTACTTCCTGCATGCCAAGATGCTGAAGAACTGGGGCCTCAACGCGCTGGCGCGGCACGAGTACAAGGAGTCGATCGAGGAGATGAAGCACGCCGACAGCCTGTCGGAGCGCATCCTGTTCCTCGAGGGGCTGCCCAACTTCCAGGCGCTGGGCAAGCTGCGGATCGGTGAGCAGCCGGTCGAGCTGCTGGAATGCGACCTTGCGTTGGAGATGGACGGCCTGCCGGTACTGCGCGAGGCGATCGAGCATTGCGAGCAGGTCGGCGATTTCGTCAGCCGCAAGCTGCTGGCCGACATCCTCGAGAACGAGGAAGAACACGTGGACTGGCTGGAAACCCAGCTCGATCTGGTGGCGCGCGTCGGCGTGGAGAACTACCTGCAGAGCCAGATGGAAAGCGACGACGACTGAGGCCTCGTCCACTGTCGCCTGACTGGCCGCATCGCCGGCCAGACGAATCCCGGCGCCGGTCTCAGCCCGCGTTTGCCGGCTGCGCCTCGCGCAGCAGGCGCCGGGCGCGGGCGAATTCGTTGGAGGCCAGCGCGACAGCGACCGCCGGCCGCTCCAGCTGCCGTTCGCGGGCGCCCATTTCGATCCGCCGCGCGGCCGCCGACAGCGACATCGCGCCGAGGTTGGCGCTGGAGGATTTCAGAGAATGCGCGGCGTCGCGCAGGGCGTCGTAGTCGGGGCCATCGACCGCGTTCTCCAGCGCCGCCAGCAGGCGCGGGGTGTCGTCGAGGAACACGTCGATCAGGCGGTCGAGTTCGCTGCCCAGCATCACCCGCAGGTCTTCGAGCACTTCCCGGTCGATGACGGGCGGCAGCGCCGCAGGCGGTGCCGGTGCCGCCGGTGTGGTGGCCGGTGCGACGGCAGGGGCGCGCGGCACGGCAGTCCCTGCGGAGGGAAAGGGCGCATCGGCAGGTGCGGAAGCGGAGTCGGTCGTTGGCACGACGGGCGTTGCCACGGTCGCAGCGACGGCGGCCTGCCGGTCGATTCCGCCGGCCGGCGCGTGGGTCGGGGCCGCTCGTGAGACCGGCGCCGCGGGAGCCGGCGGAATGGCGGCAGCGGCGGCCGTTGTGGCCGGTGCCGCAACCGGTGCCGCCGTCTTGGCCGGATGCGTGGGCTCGACGATGCGCGGCGCCGGCGCGACAGCCTCGGGACGGATCGCCGGCGGCGGCGTCGTGGCCGGCGCCACCGGGATCGCGGTGGCGGGCGCGGCGCCGTGTCCTGCATCGGGGCCGGCATCGGGGCCGGCAATGATGCCCCCGGCGGTGCTGCCTGGAGCGATGGCCGCAGCCGACGCGGTGTCCATCGTCGCCGAATTCGCGGGCGCGTCTGTCATGGCGCTGGCGTCGACGGCGTTGCCATCCCATGCGCGCTCCTGGAATGCCATGCCGCTGGCGGCCCCGTGCCCGGAAGCGTCGCCGTGGGCATCGACCGCCTCGCCCGCGCCGGTTTCGAATGCGTCGCCGGAATCGAGTGCGGCAAACTCCTGCACGCGCGTGTCGGGCGCGTACCAGCGGTCGATGCAGCGTTCCAGCTCGCTGCGGGTCACCGGCTTGGGCAGGTAGTCGTCCATGCCGGCGTCCAGGCACTTCTGGCGGTCGCCGGCCATCGCATTGGCGGTCATCGCGATGATCGGCAGGTGGCGGCCGGTGTTCTCCTCGGCCTCGTGCTCGCGCCAGCGGCGGGTGGCGGTGTAGCCGTCCATCACCGGCATCTGGCAGTCCATCAACACGATGTCGTAGCGCGAGGCGCTGATGCGCAGCAGCGCGGCCTCGCCATTGCTGGCGGTGTCGCAGGTGATGCCGAGCACGCCCAGCAGGCGCTGGCCGACCATCAGGTTGACCGGGTTGTCCTCGACCAGCAGCACGCGCGGTTTGCGCGCGGCCGCGCTGCGCGCGCGCTCGCCCGCTGGCGCAGCCGGGGCGGGAGCGCCGGCGGGCGGTACAAGGCGGGCGCCGGTCGCCTCTGCCGCCAATGCGTCGGCCTGCGGTGCCGTCGGCGGGGTCACGGCATCCTCGCCGAGGATCGCCACCCGCAGGTCCGCGTCCGGCGCCTGGCGGCTCAGCAGGGTGACCTGTCCCTGGCGCAATTCCTCGGCCACCGGCTCGTCGCCGTACAGCCCCACCAGGTGCAACTGGCCATAGGCGACCTGGCGGGTGACATTGCGGTACAGCGCGACTGCGGTGTTGCGCATGCCGGCCAGGTCGCACAGCACCGCGGTAAAGGCCCAGGCCGGGCCCTGGTTGGCGGCGGTGCGCAGCCGGTCGAGGGCTTCCTGGGTGGTTTCCACCGCGGTCACGCGCAGGCCCCAGTTGGGCAGCAGCATGCTCAGGCGCAGGCGCAGGCGCGGGTCGGCACTGAGCACCAGCACCCGGCCCTCGTGGTGCTGGCGGTCGCCGCTGGGCATGTCGCCCTGGGCCTTGAGCAGCGGCAGTTCGAACCAGAAGGTGGAGCCGACGCCGGGCTCGGATTCGACCCCGATGCGCCCGCCCATCAGTTCCACGATCCGGCGCGAGATCGCCAGCCCCAGCCCGGTGCCGCCATACAGGCGCGTGGTCGAGGCGTCGGCCTGGTTGAAGGCCTGGAACAGCCGCGGCTGCGATTCGGCAGCGATGCCGATCCCGGTGTCGCGGACCTCGAAGCGCAACTGGTGCTGGGCCGCGGTCTCGCCGATGCGCCGCAGGTTGACGCCGATGTTGCCGCGCTCGGTGAACTTGACCGCATTGCCCAGCAGGTTGCTCAGCACCTGACGCAGCCGGACCGGGTCGCCGCGCACGGCCAGGCGCACGCCGGGATCGATCTGCAGGCCGATGCGCAGGCCCTTGGTCTGGGCCGGGCGTTCGATCAGCTGGATCACGCCCTCCAGCAGTTCGCGCAGGTTGAAACCGGTGACCTCGAGGTCGAGCTTGTCGGACTCGAGCTTGGAGTAGTCGAGGATGTCGTCGACGATGCGCTGCATCTGCTGCGACGACAGGTAGGCGGTGCGCACGAGTTCCGCATGCTCGGGCGCCAGCCGCGCATGCATCAGCAGGTCGAGCATCGGCGTGATGCCGTTGAGCGGGGTGCGGATCTCGTGGCTCATCGTCGCCAGGAACTCGCCCTTGGCCATCACCGCCGAGTCCGCCGCCTGCTTGGCCTGGCGCAGTTCCTGTTCCAGCTGGGTGCGCTGGTCGAGTTCGCGCTGCAGCTCGCCCAGCGCGCGTTCGTCCTCGCGCAGGCGCTCGTCGGCGGCTTCCAGTTCGCGCACGCTCTGGTGCATGCGCACGCTCACGCCGATCGAGGCGAACACCGCCAGCAGTGCCAGCACCAGCGCCATGCCCTGCCAGGGACCGGCCAGGCCGATCGCCTCGAGCAGCATCGTGATCGCGGCCCCCGCCGCGGCGCCAAGTGCGAGCCAGCGCAGCATCAGGGCGGACGGTCGGCGGCGTGTGATCACGGGTCAGAGCACCGAATGGTGGAAGTCGAAGTCCAGGGCGCCGTCGACCCGTTGCACCAGGTTGCCCTGGATGAAGTCGATGCCGCTCATCCACAGCGTCGCGGCGGCCTGCGCATCCTCGACGTGCTGGCCGATCACCTGCAGGCCGAGGCGGTGCGCGCGTTCCACCGACACCCGCATCTCGTCGCGCACCTTGGGGTCGTCGAGGTGCTGCGAATAGCGCGCCGACAGCCGCACGAAACCCAGCGGAAGCTGCGCCAGCAGCGCATTGGCCTCCTCGCCCGCGGTGTACTGGCCCAGGCACAGCTGCACCCCGGCCGGCACCATCTGCGCGCAGAACTCCTGCAGCGCCAGGGCATGGATCAGGGCGTCGTCCTGGCGCACGTCGATCACCAGTGACGGGCCGGCGATGCCGCGCGCGTCCAGCGCCGCCAGCAGCCACTGCGCATGGCCGGGCTGGATCAGACTGCGCGAGGACTGCGACACGAACAGGCGCATGCCCTGGCCGCCGCGCCCGCGCGCCTGCAGGGTGTCCAGCGCCAGTTCCAGCACGCGGCGGTCAAGCTCGTCGAGCAGGCCCGCGGCCTCGGCCGCCGGCAGCACGCGCGCGGCCGGGTGCAGTTCTCCATCGCGGCCGCGCAGGCGCATCAGGGTCTGGAACTGGGCCTCGTCGCCACCCGCCACCGCCACGATCGGCTGGAACGCCAGCTCGATGCGGTTCTCCGCCAGCGCCCCGTGCAGGTCCTGGCTGAAGGCCGTGCGCGCATCCTGGCCGCCGGCGTCCGGCGGCGCATGCGCGGCGACGCCAGTGGCCGTGCCGCGCGCCTCGCGCAGCGCCTGCTCGGCCGCTGCCAGCGCGGCGCCGGGTTCGCTGTAGCCATGGGTCAGGTCGGCATAGCCGACCAGTGCACGCAGGCGGATCCACTGGTCGTCCAGCGGGAAGGCATGACTGCCGATCGCGTCGCGCAGGCCGCGCGCCCAGTCGTGCAGGCCGGCGCTGGCGACTTCGGGCGCGAACACCAGGAACGTGGTGTCGTTGAGGCGGGTCGCGGTGGCGTCGCCGACCAGCTTGCGGATGTGGCGGCTGGCGTCGGTCAGGATCGATTCCAGCCCGGCGTAGCCATAGCGGTCGCGCAGCGCGCCGATGCCCTCGATCTCGATGAACGCCACCACGCCCTGCGGCTGCGCGGGGATCGCCGCAGTCAGGCGCTGTAACAGCTGCAGCCGGCTGTTGAGGCCGGTCAGTGGATGGCGGCCGGCTTCCGAGGCCTCGCGCAGGGCGCGCGCGCGTTGCAGGCGGTTGTGCACCGCCGAGATCAGGTGCCGCGGCCGCACCGGCTTGGTCAGGAAATCGTCGGCGCCCGCCTCCAGCACCTCGAAATGCCGTTCCGGGTCGTCGTCGCCGGTCAGGAACACCACCGGGATATGCGAATGCGCCGGCAGGCTGCGCAACTGCGCGGTCAGCTCGGCGCCGTCCATGCCGGGCATGTGCAGGTCCATCAGCACGAGGTCGGGCTGCATGTGTTCGACCGCGGCGATGAACTCGCCTGCGACCTGGACCACCTGCGTCGCCAGGCCGGCGCCGCCGAGTACGCTTTCGGCGAACAGCGCCTGGCTGGGGTCGTCCTCGACGATCAGCACGCGCGCCGGCGCGCCGGCGGTATCGGTGGTCGCCGGGGCGGGGGCGGGCATCTCCGCGACCTCGGCTTCGATGCCTGGCTCGGCGCGCGGCGCGACCGGCGGCGCGGCGTCGGCCACCCAGCGGCGCCAGTAGGCGGCAGGCGGGAATTCGGCGCGGTCGCGGGCGTCGGCTTCAGACATGAACACCGACTCTGACGTGGCCGGCGGCAACAGGCAACCCGGGCCTGCCCGGATGGCGACGGCCGTCCGAAGGCGCTGCGGCGGCGGTCATGGGCGCACCGTCGCCGGGCCGCGCCGGAATATCCGGCGCAGCAGCCACCACAGCAGCAGTGCGCACAGCAGACCGATACCGACGACCAGGGCCAGCGCTACCCAGGGATAGGCGAATGCCAGCGCCAGCGCCGAGATCGCCACGATGTCCTCGGTCGAGGACGCAGCCAGATTGCTGACCGGCTCGGGCGAGGCATTGAGCAGCAACCGCGAGCCGGCCTTGAGCACATGGCTGGTCAGGGCGACGCCGGCACCGGTGGCCAGCATGCCCGCGCCGAGGTCGCCGTCGGGCGAGAGCGTGGCCGCGGCCAGGAATGCGCCGGCCGGCACGCGCGCCAGCGTCTGCAGCAGGTCCCAGCCCGAGTCGACGCCGGGGATCTTGTCGGCGAAGAACTCCACCAGCGCCAGCGCACCGGAGACGCCCAGCACCCAGGGCGATTCGGTGGCGGTCAGCGCGGGGGGCAGATCCAGCCAGCCCAGCGCGCCGGCCAGGCCGATGCCGAACACCGTCAGATAGACCCGGATGCCGGCGAGCCACGCCAGCAGGATGCCGATCGCGAACAGATGGGCTTCGGACATCGCTGATTCCCCCGCGCGGAGCCGAACGCCCGCACAACGCCGCAGAGTATAGAAGCGCACCCGGGTTGACGGACATTCCGCGGGCTCGCTATACCGTCGCGATGACCGAAGCTTCGCAATCCGGGCCGGACGCGCCGCCGCCAGCGGCCGTCGCGCCTGCCGCCGCGCCCGTCGGCGAACATGCGCCGCACCCGGTGCCTGCGCCGGCCACGCACTGGCTGCTGGCTGGGTTGGTGGTGGTGCTGCTGTCGCTGGCGTTCGGCATCTGGGGCGCGTGGCGGCTGCTGTTTCCGGCAGTGGACGACCCCCAGCGCCAGTTGGCGCTGCAGGCCGGGACCCTTGAACAGCTGGAACAGCAGGTCGCTACCCTGACCCGTTCCGACCAGATCAGCCGCGACGCCAACCGCGACCTGCAGGGCACGCTGGCCGAGCGCGACGAGGAGATCGCCGCGCTGCGTGCGGACGTGGCCTTCTACGAGCGCTTCGTCGGCGCCACCGCCCAGCGCCGCGGCCTGACCGTGCACGAGTTGCGCCTGCAGCCGCGCACCGATGCCGGCTGGCACTACACCGCGACCCTGACCCAGAGCCTGAACCGCGATGCAGTCAGCCAGGGCCAGGTGCGCCTGTCGGTCGAGGGCACCCGCGATGGCCGGCTGGAGACGCTGGACTGGAGCGCCCTGCGCCAGCAGCCGGATGCCAAGCCGATCGCGTATTCGTTCAAGTATTTCCAGCAGGTCGAGGGCGACATCGTGCTGCCGGCCGGCTTCCAGCCGCTGCGGGTGCTGGTGCGGCTGGAACCGGAAGGCGCGGCGGCGGTCGAGCGCAGCTTCAGCTGGACCGACGTGACGCCGCGTTCCGGCCCCGATGCTTGAATCCCGCGCGGCCGGCCCCCATGCTGGCCGGCATGAGTGAAGTGCTTTCCATCCAGGGTCCCGCCGACTACCAGTCGCTCGACCGGCCGCTGGAGTTCACCCCGGCCGCCGCCGCCAAGGTGCGTGAGCTGATCGCCGGCGAGGGCAATCCCGAGCTGAAGCTGCGCGTCTACATCCAGGGCGGCGGCTGCTCGGGCTTCCAGTACGGCTTCGAGTTCGACGAGGCGCGCAGCGACGAGGACCTGGCCGTGGTCACCGACGACGTCACCCTGGTGGTCGACCCGCTGAGCCTGCAGTACCTGATGGGCGCCTCGGTCGACTACGTCGAAAGCCTGCATGGCGCGCAGTTCACCATCCGCAACCCCAACGCCAAGTCGACCTGCGGCTGCGGCAGCAGCTTCACCGTCTGAGCACGCGCCGGCGCAGGCCGCGCCCGCATGCCATGCCATCGCCGCGACGCCGGCTGCGGCGATAATCGCCGCATGGCCTTCAGCTTCCTCGACGATCCGCTCGACCGCGCCGAACACCTACGCACCGATTCCGCCGCGCTGGCGCGGCTGTGGCCCGAAGCCCGGGTGCTGGTGCTCGATGGCGCCGGCAATGCCTGGGTCGACGCCGACGGCCTGCCGCCACAGCTGACCGGCACCGCGGTGGGCGCGCGCCCGGACAGCGCCGTGTTCCTTGGCCTGCATGGCCCTCAGGCCTGGTTCGCCCTGCCTGCGGCCGATGCACCCGCGGCACTGGAATCGGGCCAGGTCACCGACCTGCGCAGCGCCGCCGCGGCCTGGCCGGCGCTGGCCTCGACCGCGTTCGCCCAGGCGCGCGCGGTGCTGCACTGGCGCAGCCGCCACCGCTTCTGCGGCGCCTGCGGCGCGGCGCTGACCTGGGCGCGGGCTGGCTGGCTGGGGCGCTGCCCGCAGTGCGGCCTGGAGCACTACCCGCGTACCGATCCGGCGGTCATCGTCGCCGTCAGCGACGGCAGCCGCCTGCTGCTCGGCCGCCAGGCCGCGTGGCCGGCGCGGCGCTATTCCACCCTGGCCGGTTTCGTCGAGCCGGGCGAAACCCTGGAGCAGACCGTGGTCCGCGAGGTGATGGAGGAAAGCGCCGTGCGCATCCGCAGCTGCCGCTACCTGGCCTCGCAGCCGTGGCCGTTTCCCGCCTCGCTGATGCTCGGCTTCATCGCCGAGGCCGAGCCCGACGTGCCGCAGGTCAACGACGAACTGGAGGACGCACGCTGGTTCGAGGTGGGCGAGATCGGCGCTGCGCTGCGCGGCGAACGGCCGGACGATGGCCTGCTGCTGTCGCCGAAACTGTCGATCTCGCGCTGGCTGATCGAGCAGTGGTATGCGGAGCACGCGCGCGTCTGAGTGTGGTGCCGCGTGCGGCATGCCGCGTTCCGCCGGGCGGACGTGCGCTGACGGGAGGGGGTGGGCGCAGTGTGCGCCGCGTTGTCAGCCCGGTGCCAGCCAGGCGAACGGCGCCCACGGCAGGTTGCGCGCGACCCAGTAGACCAGCAGCAGGCTGATCCAGAACGTCGCGGTCGACAGTACCTTTGCGACCGGGCGCAGCCAGGCGGGTTTCCAGCCCAGATGCCAGGCCGCGAACACCGGCGTGAGCGCCAGCAGCAGCACCAGCAGCGGATTCATGGCGACGGCCTGTGCCAGGTCGCCGTGGACCAGTGCGTGCAGGCAGCGGGTGATGCCGCAGCCCGGGCAGTACCAGCCGGTGACGCTCTGGAACAGGCACGGCGGGAACGGGCTGCCCGGCGCCGTGGGATCGAAGGTGCGCAGCAACCAGACGCCGGCCGCAGACGCGACCAGACCGCCGCCCAGCAGGGCGGCGGTCCTGGCGCGGCGACGCGTGGGCGTCGTCGCATGGTCGTGCACGTGGGCCATCAGCTCGCGTTCTGGATCTGCTCGATCATCATCTGGTACTGCTCCATGCCGCCTCCGAACATCAGCGAGTAGGCGGTCCACAGCGCACCGATGATGCACAGCGCGGTCGTCACCCAGCACCAGGTCTTGGCGGTGTTGGACGCGCGCTGGGCGCCGGCGAGGTCGCCCTGGCCCAGCAGCGTGTTGACCTTGGCCGAGAACACGATGGCGACGATGCCCGGGATGGTGCCGACGATGCAGCAGAAACAGATCGACAGCACCGTGGCGATGATCGACCACGCCAGGTAGTTGGGCACAGTGCCCGGTGCGATCGGGGCGCCGGGCAGCGGGCCCGAGGCGTAGGCGCCGGCCGGCGGCGGGGGAGGAATGGAACTCATGGCGGATCTCCTGCAGGTGAAGGAACAGTGGCGAAACAGGGCGGAAGAAAGGTCGGACTAGGCGTTGCGGTAGACCGGCACCGGCACGGCCTGCGCCGAATTGCCGGCGATGACCGAGGACAGGATCGCGGTGCCGATCCAGCACAGTGGCCAGGTGAAGAAGCCGATCACCACGAAGCACAGCAGCAGGTTGATGAAGGCCACGGCCCAGTAGCCGAACATGAAGAGCAGCCCGGTGCCGACATTGCCGGCGTACATGTGGCCGATGCCGAAGGTCTGGATCAACGCGCCGGGCAGCAGCTCCAGCAGCACCGCGACGCCACTGGATTTCTGCGGGTAGTAGTGGTGATGGACGTGCTGCGCCGCGGGCGGAGGTGGCGGTGGATAGGGCGGGCTGGACATGCGGAACTCCCCTGTTGCCGGCGCGGCGCTCCCCGTTGGCCGCGTCAAGGCCGTTAGCGTACCCGAGCGCGACGACGCCGACACCTGTCATGCGCGTGCGCGATCACGCGGCGTCGCCGCGCAGCGCGCGTACGCGTGCCTCCAGCTGCGCGGGCGTGGCCGCATCGCCGGCGACCGGAGGCCCGGCCAGCACCTCGACCGGTGCGCGGAACCGGCGCGGCATGCGCATGCGCCGCAGCCGCGAGTCGTGCCGGCTCCACATGCTGGTCCACATGTTGCGCAACGCCATCGGCACCACCGGCACCGCGCGGCGCGCGAGGATGCGCGCGACGCCCGCGCGGAACGGCGCGATTTCGCCGTCCGCGGTCAGCCGGCCCTCGGGGAAGATGCAGACCAGTTCGCCGTCGGCCAGTGCCGCATCGATGGCGTCGAAGGCGCGCTGCATCAAGGCCGGGTCTTCCTTCTCCGGCGCGATCGGGATGGCCCTGGCGGTGCGGAAGATCCAGCGCAGCACCGGGATGTCGAAGATCCGGTGGTACATGACGAAGCGCACCGGTCGCGGGATGCTGGCCGCCAGGATCAGCGCGTCCATGTAGCTGACGTGGTTGCAGACGATCAGCGCCGGGCCTTCGTCGGGCACGTGCTCCTCCACGCCCTGCACCCGCAGGCGGTAGAGCGCGCGCACCATCAGCCAGCTGAGGAAGCGCATGAAGAACTCGGGCACGATGCTGAAGATCCACACCGCCACCACGGCATTGGCGATCGCCACCGCCAGGAACACCTGCGGGATGGTCCAGCCCAGCCACTGCTGCACCGCGAGCCCGGTCAGCGCGGCGACGACGATGAACACCGAGTTCTGGATGTTCATGCCTGCGATCACCCGGGCCAGCTCGCCCCTCGGCGTGCGGCTCTGGATCAGCGCGAACAGCGGTACCACGAAGAACCCGGCGAACAGGCCGATGCCGGTCAGGTCGAGCATGATCCGCCAGCTGCCGTCCGTGCGGATGAACTCCATTGCCGACAGTCCTGCCAGCAGCGCCTCGCCGGGCCGGGCGAAGTACAGGTCCAGCATCGTCAGGCTGATGCCGAAGGCGCCGAACGGCACCAGGCCGATCTCCACCGTGCGCCCGGACAGCTTCTCGCACAGCAGCGAGCCCGTGCCCACGCCGACCGAGAACAGCGCCAGCGCGAAGATGTAGAGCGCCTGCGCGCCGCCCAGGTTCACCTCGGCATAGACCGGCAGCTGCGCGGTCAGCACCGTGCCGATGAACCAGAACCACGACACGCCGAGGATCGCGTTGCGCACCGCCGGCTGGCGGCGGGTGAGCTTCCAGATGGCCCAGGATTCGGGCAGCGGGTTCCAGTTGATCTTCAGGTCCGGCGCACCGGCATCGACCCTGGGGATGCGCCGCGCCAGCACATTGCCGGCGATCGCCAGCAGCACGATGGCGACCGCGGCGATCCAGGGCGCATGCTCGCCGCCGAGCACGAAGATCATGCCGCCGCAGATCATGCCCAGCAGGATCGACAGCGAGGTGCCCATCTCGACCAGGCCGTTGCCGCCGGTCAGTTCCTCGGGGCGCAGGACCGAAGGCAGGATCGAATACTTCACCGGCCCGAACAGCGTGGACTGCAGGCCGGTGCAGAACAGCGCGACCAGCAGCAGCGGCATGTTCTGCAGCACGAAGCCGATCGCGGCGACCGACATGATCGCGATCTCCATCGCGGTCGTGATGACGATCAGCTTCTGCTTCTCCAGCTTCTCGGCGATCTGTCCGGCGATGGCCGAGAACAGGAAGTAGGGCAGGATGAAGATCGCCGGTGCCAGCTGGGTGTAGGTGGCCCGCGTCTCGCTGCCGACGGCACCGGACAGCACCATCGCCCCAAGCAGTCCGATGATCGCCTGGCGGTAGACGTTGTCGTTGAACGCGCCCAGCGCCTGGACCGAGAAATACGGCAGGAAGCGGCGCTGTTTCAGCAGAGTGAACTGGGTGTCGCGGGACATGCGGGCTCCATCGGGATCGGTCGCGTGGCGGACCGCGCGGCCGCGGGCCTGCGCCGCCCGGCAGTGTATCGGGGCAGTGTATCGATCTGTGGCAGGTCCGCAGCGCATGGCGGCGCGCTGAAACGGGTGCGTCCTGCGGCCGTCATCCGGCGCCGCGCGGTCCGGCGCGAACCTTGCCACGGCAGGCGGCGCGCCAGCGCGCAGCGAAACGTGGATGCGTGGGAAAATACGCGGTCCAGGACCTGCGGATACTGCGGTACATGGCCAAGCGCTCCAGACCTGCGCCCGATGCGCTGCCTTCGATCGACGCGCTGTCGGCGCCCGAGCAGGCCGTGCTGTCGGCGCTGGCGATCACCCCCGGCGGGCTGACCCGCAGCGGCTTGCTCCAGCGGATGCTTGCGCAATCGGTGCGCGTGGACGGCAAGCGCCCCGATGCGGCGGGGCTGGCGACGATGCTGGCATCGCTGCACCGGTCGGGCTGGGTCGGCAATCCGGTTTCGGGACAGGGGCAGCCGGTGCGGATTTCAGCCACGCGCCGCAATGCCTGGCTGCAGCATCTGGCCGCACGCGCCGACCTGGTGGCGTGGACGCGGACGATGCTGGCCGCGCTGCCGCCGCGCGCCGAATGGATGGCGCCCGACCGCACGCGCGTCGAGCAGGCCCTGTGGCTGCATCTGCTGACCGGTGATGTGGAGGCGGCGACGCAGGAAGTGCGGCGCCTGCTGCACGTGGTGCCGGTCGAGGAACTGGGCGCGGTCCATCCGGTGGTCCTGCTGCTGGCCGATGCACAGGGTCACGCGTTCCTCGATGCCCTTGCGCCGGCGCTGCAGCGCCTGCTGCTGGGCGATTACCTGGTGCTGTCGAACCACTTCTTCTTCCCGCCGGCAGCTGCGGTCTACCAGCGTGCGCGGGTGCTCGATGTCGCCACCGACCCCGCATTCTCCGAGCAGCTCCTGCAGCAGGCGTTCTGGCGCGGCGACCTGACGGCGCTGGCGCAACTGGGCGGCTTGCCCGGGCTCGAAGGACAGGCCGCGTTCCTGTCGTTGCTGGCGCAGGGGCAGCCGCTGCCGGCACTGGACGCACTGGAGGACTGGTCCAAGGCGACCGGCAAGCGCACCGGCAAGCGCAAGCCCGAGTTGTCACGCGCGCTCGAGGCGCTGCGCATGCTGGCGGTGCTGGTTGGCGGCGACCCTGCGCGCTATCCGGCGCTCAGGCGCGAGCTGCAGCGGTCCAGCCAGCAACTGCGCGGCGCCGGCCATGTGCTGATGCTGCAGGTGCTCGAACGCCTGATGGGCGAGGCCCCCGGCATGCCGTCGGGCTTGTGGCCGCAGGCGCTGGCGCGGATGGGCGTGCAGGGCCTCGATTGCCTGGTTGCCGCGCTCGCCATCCATTGGCTCGATGCCGCGCCGCCGGACCTGCCCGGCCGTTTGCAGGCCTGGCGGCAGCAGTTCGCCGCCGGCGGCTACGACTGGGTGGTGGCGCAGTTCGATGCACTGCTGGCGGCACCCACCGCCGCGGCCGAGGGAGCGAGCGGGGCGACTGAAGACTGGCATCGCCGACATGGCCTGGCGCCGCTGGTCTCGCTGTACCACAAGCAGGCGCATTGGGAATACGCGCTGCAGGCGCTGGCGCAGGTCGCCAGCCCACCGGCCGCCACCGCTGCGCCCGGCGCCGCGCGGCGTCTTGCCTGGTGGATCGCCTTGCATCCCCATGGTGGCACCCTCGAGCCGCGCGAACAGAAGCGCGGAGCCAAGGGGCAGTGGAGCCGGGGCCGGGCGGTCGCGCTGCGGCGCCTGGCCGAGGAAACCGACAGTTTCGACTACCTGGTGGAGCAGGATCGCAAGGCGATCGCCGCGATCCGGCTGGAACGCAACTACTACGGCACCCAGTGCGAGCTGCCGTTCGAGCAGGCGATGCCGCGGCTGGTCGGGCATCCGGCGCTGTACTGGGCCGACGCGCCCGACGTGCGCATCGACCTGCAGGCCGGCGAGCCCAGCCTGCACCTGCAGGAGGCGGACGGGCAGATCCGCCTGCGCCTGGAGCCCGAGGGCATCGCCGGGGCCGAGGAATTGCTGCTGCACAGGGAAACCCCCACCCGCCTGTTGCTGTATCCGGTCGGGCGCGAGCTGCGGCAGATCGCCGCCATCATCGGCCAGGGCCTGGCGGTGCCGGCCGAAGCGCGTGCGCAGCTGGTGCAGGCCATCACCACCATCGCGCCGTTGCTGCCGGTCCACTCCGATCTGCCGGAACTGGCCGGGGACCTGCCCACGGTCGACGGCGACCCCATCGTCTACGCCCATCTGCTGCCGCTGTCGGAAGGATTGCGCATGCAGTTGCTGGTGCGTCCGCAGCCCGACGGCACCTGGTTGCGGCCCGGCCACGGCGCGCTGCATCTGCTCGGCGAACGCGACGGCGTCCAGGTGCAGGTCCGTCGCGATCTCGACGGCGAGCGCGCCACCCTGGCCTACGTGCTGGCGCATTGTCCGGCGCTGGCCCAGGCCGAGGGCGACGGCCAGGAGTGGCAGCTGGCACAGGCGCAGGACGCGCTGCAATTGCTCAGCGAACTGCAGGCGCTCGACCCGGCGCGGGTGCAGTGCGTCTGGCCCGAGGGCGAACGCATGCGCATCCGCGGCCGGCCCGGCATGGGCCAGTTGCGGTTGTCGATGCGCCAGCACGGCGACTGGTTCGCGCTGCAGGGGGAAGTGGCGCTCGACGACGGCCGGGTGCTGCAGCTGCGTCAGCTGATCGAGCTCACGCGCGCCGGCAACGGCCGCTTCGTGCGGCTGGGCGACGGCGACTGGCTGGCGCTCGGCGACGACCTGCGGCGCAGGCTGGAGGATCTTGCGCACCTGGCCGACCGGGTGGATGCGCGCGGCGTGCAGCTCAACGCCTTGACCGCGCCGCTGGTCGCGGCGTTGGCCGGAGAGGCCGGGGAATTCGCCGCCGACGCCGCCTGGCAGGACCAGTTGCAGCGGCTCGATTCGCTGCGCCATTTCGAACCCGAACTGCCGCGCGCACTGCAGGCGCAACTGCGCGACTACCAGCGCGATGGCTTCGTGTGGCTGGCGCGGCTAGCCGAATGGGGCGTCGGCGCCTGCCTGGCTGACGACATGGGCCTGGGCAAGACCGTGCAGCTGCTGGCGCTGCTGTTGCAGCGCGCCGCGCGCGGCCCGCAGCTGGTGGTCGCGCCGACTTCGGTGGTGCCCAACTGGCAGGCCGAGGCGCAGCGCTTTGCGCCGTCGCTGCGCGTGCACGATTACCGCAGCCTGCGCAGCCTGGAGGACCTCGGCCCCGGCCATGTCGTGCTGGTCAGCTACGGTTTGCTGCAGCAGGAGCATGCCGCGTTCGCCGCCCGGCACTGGACCACCGCGGTGCTGGACGAGGCGCAGGCGATCAAGAACGCCCAGACCCGCCGCTCGCAGGCGGCCATGGCGCTGCAGGCCGACTTCCGCGTGGTGGCCAGCGGCACGCCGCTGGAGAACCACCTGGGCGAGCTGTGGAACCTGTTCCGCTTCATCAACCCCGGCCTGCTCGGCAGCCAGGAGCGTTTCGCCAGCCGCTTCGCGCAGCCGATCGAGGGTGGCGACAAGTCCGCGCGGCGCGCGCTGCGGCAACTGATCCAGCCGTTCATGCTGCGCCGGCTCAAGAGCGAGGTGCTGGACGAACTGCCCGAGCGCACCGACATCACCCACAAGGTGGTGCTGTCGGAGGCCGAGCGCCACCAGTACGAGGCGCTGCGCCAGCAGGCGGTGGCCGATCTGGAACACGCCGACGGCAGCGACGGCGCGCGCTCGCTGCAGGTGCTGGCGCAGATCACCCGGCTGCGCCGGTTCTGCTGCCATCCCGCGCTGGTGCTGCCCGGCAGCACGCTGGCTTCGAGCAAGCTGCAGGCGCTGGCGCGGATCGTCGCGGAACTGCGCGACAACGGCCACCGCGCGCTGGTGTTCAGCCAGTTCGTCGACCACCTGCGGATCGTCCGCGACTGGCTCGACCGCGAGGGCATCGCCTACCAGTATCTCGACGGCGCAACCCCGGCGCGCCAGCGCACCGCCGCCGTGGATGCCTTCCAGGCCGGCGCCGGCGACATTTTCCTGATCAGCCTCAAGGCCGGTGGCAGCGGCCTGAACCTGACCGCCGCCGACTACGTGATCCACCTCGACCCGTGGTGGAACCCCGCGGTCGAGGACCAGGCCAGCGACCGTGCCCACCGCATCGGCCAGCAGCGACCGGTCACCGTCTACCGGCTGGTGGCCGAACACACCATCGAGGCGCGCATCGTCGAGCTGCATGCGCACAAGCGCGATCTCGCCGACAGCCTGCTCGAGGGCGGCGACGTCAGCGCCCGGCTGGACGCCGACGCGCTGCTGGCGCTGATCCAGGCTGGGTAGGGCGAGGGCGCGGGCGCATCCGCCCGGCCTGCCATCGATGCGGCGCCTGCGTCCTGCGCGCGCTCAACCGCCGCGGTCTGCCTCCTCGCGCATCGCCTGGTAGCGGCGTTCGAGTTCGCCGCGGATCTCGCGGCGTTGCTGGCCCTGCGCGAACCGGCGTCGCTCCTCGGCAGTCTGCGGGTCGCGCGGCGGGACCGGTGCCGGGCGGCCGTCCTCGTCGACCGCGACCATGGTGAAGAAGCAGCTGTTGGTATGACGCACCGAGCGCGCGTGGATGTCCTCGGTGATGACCTTGATACCGACTTCCATCGAGGTGCGGCCGGTGTAGTTGACCGAGGCCAGGAAGGTCACCAGCCCGCCGACGTGCACCGGCTCGCGGAAGGTCACCTGGTCGACCGAGAGCGTGACCACGTAGTGGCCGGCGTAGCGGCTGGCGCAGGCGTAGGCCACCTCGTCGAGGATCTTGAGCAGGGTGCCGCCATGCACGTTGCCGGAGAAGTTGGCCATGTCGGGCGTCATCAGCAGCGACATGGTGAGCTGGGCGTTGCCTGGGATCATGCGGGCCATGGCCTCGGAAGCGGAAGGGCCGCGCCAGCATGGCATGGGCACAGGCCTGGGAAAACGCAGGCCGGCGCCCGGCGCCACCGCGCTCACGTGGAAGCAGGCAGGGCGGCTGCCGCGGACGGGACGATCAACGCCGCGGCGGCCGCGCGCAATTCCGGCAGCAGACGCAGCAGCAGCGCCAGCTGGTTGCCGAGCAGGCGTTGCCGGGCGTCGGTTCCGGCGGGGGATGCCTCGCCGTGCTCCAGACGCGCGGCGAGCGCGGCTTCGGTTTCGCTGTCGGCCGGCGGCGGCGCCTCCCGCCGGGCAAGCGCGGTGGCGATCCCGTCCAGCGCGCGTTGCACGGTCCCGCCGGCCTGGTGCAGTGCTGCCACGGCATCGGCATTGGCATCGGCATCGGCATCGGTGCTGGCACTGGCATCGGCGCTGACGGCCATGTCGGCATCCAGCGCGGCGCGGTGCGCGCCCAGCGCCGACAGATAGCCCAGCAGGGTGTTGGACAGGGCCAGGAAGCGGAACGCCGCGTCGAGGTCGCCGCGGTAGCGCCCCGGTTCGCGCAGGCGGTTGGACAGTGCCACCGACAGCGCGGCATCGGCGTTGTACATGTCGCGCCGGGCGACGCGGTAGGGCAGGTCTTCGCGCATGCCGCTGCGGTACTGACCCAGCACCTCGCCCAGGTAGCGCGCGGCGGCTTCCAGCACCCGCGCCATCACCCGATGCAGTTGCCGCCCGCGCCAGTCGGGCAGCACCAGGAACGAGGCCGCGGCCGCGATCGCGCAGCCGATCACGGTGTCGAGCAGGCGCGGCCAGATCAGCACGAAGCCGTCGCCGATCAGGTTGAAGCACAGCAGCGCCATCACCGTGATCGATGCGGTCGCCAGCACGTAGCGGTCGCTACGGTTGACGAAGAACACCACCGCCGCCAGCAGCGCCAGCAGCAGTTGCGCCTCCACGCCGGTGAAGAGCTGCATCAGCGCCCAGGTCGCCAGCAGGCCAGCCAGCGTGCCGGCGATGCGCTGCACCAGCCGCAGGCGGGTGGCGCCGTAGTTCGGCCGGCAGACGAAGGCGATGGTCAGCAGGATCCAGAAGCCGTTTTCGGCATCGACCGCCTGCATCACCGCGTAGCCGGCGGTCAGGGCGATCGCCATGCGCAGGCCGTGGCGGAACAGTACCGACGTCGGGCTGAGCTGCTGGCCGATGCGCGTCGTCATCTCGCGCAGGGTGTGCGGCGAGGTATCGCGCAGGCGCAGGTCCATGCCATCGAGCGGCGCATCCGACAAGGTGTCCTCCGACAGCCGCCAGTCGATGGTCTGCAGATTGGTCACCAGCGATTCCAGCGAACCCAGCAGGCGCGCGCGCCGGACCGGGTCCGATGCATCGCCGTGCGCGTGCAGCCAGTCCAGCGACTGCCGCAGGTCGACCATCGCCTGGCGGCTGCGCTCGCCGTACTGGAACGGGCGGCGCAGCCGGATCGCTTCGCCCAGGGCGCGGCAGGCGCGGCCCTGCAGGTCCAGCAGCCGTCCGCCGCGGTAGAGCACGTCGCTGTGGAAGAACGCCTCGATCAGCGCCTCGTAGGGGTAGTGCGAGGAACTCGCGCGCTCGTGGAAATCCTGGGCCATGTAGTACAGGCGGAAGTACAGGCCCGACTGCACGCCCGGGCGGCCGGAGCGGCCGAAGCGGCTGATGATCGCGTTCTTGGTCGCCTCCAGCGCGGCCACCACCGTGGCGTTCTGCTGCGAGAGGGCCAGCCGGCGCGCCTGCAGGTCGCCGTGGCGCACCGGCTCGAACAGCGCGGCCTTGAGCTGCAGGTAGCGGCCCAGCTCGACGAACAGCCGCGCCATGCGTTCGCGCACCGGGCGGTTGGCGAACAGCACCGTCCACAGGATCGACAGCAGGCCGTACCAGGCCGCGCCCGCCAGCAGCTCCAGGGCGCCGTGCCAGGCGGCCACGCTGTCGCCCGGGCCGACCTGGTCGACGCCGATCGCGGCATAGATCGCCAGTGCCACCGTGGCCTGGGCGATCGAGGCGTAGCGCTCGCCCAGCGCGCCCAGCAGCGTCAGCCCGAAGGTCGCCGCCGCCAGGCAGGCGATGAAGGCCAGCGGATACGGGAACAGCAGCGTCACCGAGGCCGCGGCGGCTGCGAAGCACAGCAGCGACAGCAGCACCGCCTTGCTCCGTCCCAGCCAGTTGTCGTCGGTCTCGGCCAGTGCACTGGCGATGATGCCCAGGAAGATCGCCGGTACCGCGGCCGTCTGCTGTTGCTGCCAGCACACGGCCAGCGCCACACCGAAGGCGATCGACACGCGCAGCGCGGCGCTGGCCTTCTCGTGGGCCCAGAGGCGGGTCAGGCGTTCCTGCAGAGGGGGCATGCGCACGCGGGGGACAGGCGAGGCGGCATTATCGCGCGCCGGGTGCAGTGCGGCGGTGACGCGGGTCGCGCCCTCGTCCCGTATTCGGCATCCACGTGCAGGCGTGGCCCCAGCGCCTTGCCGCGCCTGCGCGCCGTGCTGCCAGGACAGCAGGCAACGTCGCCCCCGTGAACGGGGACCCCGCGCCTTGTGCCTTTACGTGTGCCTGTTCCTGTCTTGCGCCGGACTCAAGCTGTGGCGATACATGCGGCGGCATCGAAGCCGGCTGGCGCCGGCAAGCAGCGCCAGCCGCGACGTTACGCGCCGCGCTCGCGCGCGATCGCGCGCCAGCCGATGTCGTGGCGATGGAACTCGCCCGGCCACGAGATGCCGGCGATCTCGGCATACGC
>JAFAFY010000154.1 GCA_023423235.1 Pseudomonadota bacterium | reverse complement strand
GTTCGCAGCGCCGGAACCGGTCACGCCGCCGCCGGGCAACGGCGGCGAACGTCCGGCACGCAGCGAATCGCGCAACGGCAGCAACAACGAACATGGCCGCGGCGAGCGCAACGGCCGTGGCGGCCAGCGCCGCGACCGCGATCGCGACCGCCGCGGCAACCGTCCGCCGCAGGGGCAGTCGAACGGCAACCCGCAGCCCGTGCGCGAGGAGGCCCGCCCCGCCGAGGGCAAGCGCGAGCAGGCTCCCGCGGCCGCGCCGCAGGACAAGGACGCCGGTCCGCGCAAGGAACGCCGGCAGCGCAAGCCGCGGCAGCCGCGCAAGCCGGAGGGTGAGACCGTCGAGACGACGGCGGCAACGGTCGCAGCAGCGGCCGGGGTCGCACTCGCCACGCGTGACGAGGCCCCCGCGCATGCCGACGCAACGCCCGCGCAAGCACCGCGCACCGAGGCGCATAGCGCACCCGCAGCGCCCATCGATGCGGTGAGCGCCCCCGCCCAGCCGGCGACCGTCTCCGCACCGCCGGCCGCGGACGAGACCACCGGCGATGCCGATGAAACCGCGACCACCGGCGGCCAGCCGGTCGACGGCAGCGAAGGCGACGAGGATGCGAACGGCAACAGCCGTCGCCGCCGCGGCCGCCGCGGTGGCCGCCGTCGCCGTCGTGGCGGCGCCAAGGGTGCCGAGGGCGAGTCCGACGACCTGCACAGCGACAGCGACGATCTGGGCGACAGCGATGGCGACGAGATCGTCCCCGGCAACCGCTCGCAGCCGGAGTTCGATTTCGACGACCTGCCCGCCGCATCGCCGGCAACCGCGCCCGCCGTCGCCAACACCGAAGACGACACCAGGCGCACCCCTGCCCCGGCCGCTGCAGCGCCAGTCGCTGTCGCCGCCGCAGCGCTGACGCCTGCCGCGGACGCCACCCCGGCACCTGCGGAAGTCGCAGCGGAAGTCCAGCCCGACGACAGCCACGCCCCGGTATTGGCGCCGGCCGAGGTTGCGGTGGAATCGCTGGAGACGGTGCTGCCGGCCGACGGGATCAAGCCCGCCGAAGCCACCGCTGCGGTGGTCGACGCGCCGGCCGCGGACGCGACGCCCGCAACCGTTGCAGCCACGCCTGCAGTGCAGGCCGACAAGGCTGCAGACACGCAGGACACGCCGGCCGCATCCACCACGCCGGTGGAAACTGTGGTCCAGGCGGAGGAAGCGGTCACCGCGATCGGCGATGCGGTCCCGGCTGCGCCGACCGCCGCCGATGCCACGCAGGACGCGACCGCCCCGGCGCTGGTCACGGGTGGATTGTTCGATCATCACGCCGACGCGCAGGACGCCAGCGCCGAGCAGCCCGACGCGGTCGATCCCGCCCTGGTCGCGGCGGACACGGTTGAAGCGGGTGCGGATGCGGATGCAGATGCCGAACCCACGCCCGGGCAGCAGGCGGCCGGCACCAGCGAGGACACCCCGCGCAACGACACCCCGCGCAACGCCTGATCCGGGAGCAAGCGCAGGCGGCATGACCTGCGCGGATGACGGGCTTCCCCCGCGAACCCACCCACGGCCCCGGCGCGACGCGTCGGGGCCGTCTTGCATCTGCAACAGCAAAAGGCCGGGCGGCGCGGTCCCCAGGCGGCAGGCGCGCGTAGCGCTCGCCGCTGGCGCTACGGCCTCACACCAGTTGCGACGGCGTCGTCAGCCCGTACTGGCTGGCCAGACGCGCCAGGGCGATGTTGTCCTGGATCTGCAGCTTCTCGAACAGCCGCGACTTGTGCGTATTCACCGTCTTCGCGCTGAGGCTCAGGCGCTTGGCCACTTCTTCCTGCCGCAGCCCCTGCAGCAGCAGCATCGCCACCTCCAGCTCGCGCGGCGACAGCACGTCGAACGGCGTGCCGCCGCCGATGCCCGCCAGGGCCAGGTTCTGGGCGATGTTGTTGGCCAGATAACGCTTGCCGCGGGCGACGTCGCGCACCGCGCGCACCAGTTCCGCGGCATTGCCGCCCTTGCCGACGTAACCGGACGCGCCGGCCTCGATCATGCGCCGCGGCATCGGCCCGTCCTCGAGTACCGAGACCGCGATCACCCGCGTTTCCGGCTGGCCCTTGACCACGCGCTCGGTGACCTCCAGGCCGCTGACGCCGGGAAGATGCACGTCGCACAGCACGATGTCGGGCTTGAGCCTGCGGATCAGCGGCAGCGCTTCCTCGCCACTCTCGGCCTCGCCGATCACCTCGATGTCGGTTTCGCCCGCCAGGATCATGCGCATGCCGGTGCGCACCAGTGCATGGTCGTCCACCATGAAGACCTTGATCGTCATCCGTGTGCCCCGTTCATCCATCCCGACCCGAGGCTACCCCCGCATCCCGGGCGCGGCAAGCCGCCATTTGCGCACCATCACGGCCGCCACACCCGTCCTGTCACATCCTCGGCGCCACACGCCCGCCGCTGCGGAGATGCGCCGATGAAAACCCGCAAGGTCTACAGCGCCGATTCGCTGGCGCGCGCCCAGCGCGCGGTGCAGGCCGCCCGTGATGCCGGCATCGACGAGGCCGGTCTCTCGTTGATCGCACGCTCGGACATCGAGCTTGAGCGGATTCCCGAGCAGCAGAAGGAGGCGTCCACGGACTTCAAGCATGCCGCGATGCGTGGCGCCGGATTCGGAGGCGCCACCGGCCTGCTCGCGGGCCTGGTCGCGGCCGTCGTACCGCCGCTGGGCATCACCCTGGCCGGCGTCGCGTTGACCACGCTGGCCGGCGCCGCGGTCGGCACCTGGGCCTCGTCGATGGTCGGCGCGTCGCTGCCCGATCCGGTGCGGCGCAAGTTCGAGGACGAGATCGAATCGGGCCGCATCCTGATCGTCATCGACGCCGAGGGCGAGACCCTGGCGCAGGTGGAAGCCGCCCTGCAGCAGGCCGGCGCCATCCACCTGCCGTATGAAGAACCCTCGGCGTTGAGCTGACTGGATCTGCCCGGCGGTCCGCGCGTGCTGAACGGCGCGCGCGCCGCCCTTGCGACGCCGCAATCCGCCCCTATACTGCGTGCTGTCAGCGCAGGATCGACAGATTTCCCCGGGGGTGCACTGGCTTCGACGGGGGTCGCGAAATTGCCTGGTGCATGCCGAGGGGGCAGCTTTCCTCGTTAATCCAGCGGCAAAACTCTAGTTGCCAACGACGACAACTACGCTCTCGCCGCTTAAGGCGTAAGCCCCGAACCCACTTGTGCCCGTGCTCGTGGATGTAGGGTCATTATCACGGGAACCAGCCGCGGCGGCCGCCTGTCTGCCGTGGTTGAACTCACAGGCTGGTCCCGGGATGCGCTTCGCGCACCGTGCTGTTCCGGGGCGAGATCCAACGGTGCGCTAAGCATGTAGTACCGGGGATGGAGTGCCTTCGGACGCGGGTTCGATTCCCGCCACCTCCACCATCCAACCGTCCGCAGCTTCTACGGACGTGCAAGAAGGGTCGGATTCCCCTGGAGACATCAGGGAATCCGGCCCTTTTTCGTTGCCAGCGCGCCTTGCATCATGACCTTGGCCGCTGCATCCGTGAGCGCGTCTTTGACGCGCCGCTGCGTAGGCTGGGGGCCTATTTGGGGAGCCCGCCACATGACCGAGACCAGCAGCGCGATCGCGCGCAACGCGCAGATCCTACGCTTCCTGATGAAGTACCGCAGCGCCGGCGTGTTCACCGGCCTGGACATCGATGCCGCCGATCTCGACGATGCCGCGCTCGCTGGCGCGGACACCGGCGACGGCAAGCCCGAGGCCTTCGTCGACGATCTCGAGGCGCTGGGGCCGACCTTCATCAAGATCGGCCAGGTGCTCTCCACCCGCCCGGACATGGTGCCGCCGGCCTATCTGGCTGCGCTCGAGCGCATGCAGGACGACGTGGCGCCGCTGCCGTTCGAGGTGATCGAACAGGCGGTGGAGGATGCGCTTGGCGTGCGCATCAGCAAGGTGTTCGACAGTTTCGACGAGACACCGCTGGGCTGCGCCTCGCTGGCGCAGGTGCACCGGGCCACGTTGCGCGACGGCCGCAAGGTGGCGGTCAAGGTGCAGCGTCCGGGTATCGTCGAGCAGATCCGCGGCGATCTCGACACCCTGGCGCGGCTGGCAGGCGGCGTTGACCGGGTGACCGACATCGGCCGCCGGATCCGCTTCGCCGACTGGGTCGGCGAGTTCCGGCGCACCCTGATGGCCGAACTCGACTACCGGGTGGAAGCCGAGAACCTCGACCGCTTCGATACGCATTTCGAGGCCTATCCGGCGCTGTTCGTGCCCAGGCCGGTGTGGGACCTGACCCGGCAGCGCGTGCTGACCATGGAACTGGTGGAAGGCACCAAGGTCACCGACATCACCGGGCTGATGCGCACCGAGCGCGACATGGCGCCGCTGGCGACCGCGCTGCTGCAGGGCTACCTGGACCAGGTGTTCGTCTACGGCGAGATCCATGCCGACCCGCACCCGGGCAACCTGTTGCTCACGCCCGACGGCCGCCTTGCGCTGCTGGACCTGGGCATGGTGGCGCACGTGCCGCCACGCACCCGCGAGCGCCTGCTCAAGCTGCTGTTCGCCGCGGTCGATGGCCGCGGCGAACAGGTCGCCGCGGAAGGCATCGCGATGGGCACGCGGCTGGAGGATTTCGACGAGGCCCGCTACTACCGCGATGTCGCCCAGCTGATCGCGCGCTACGCCGCGCGCTCGGGCGCGACCGGGCAGTCCGAGGGGCGGATGATGCTCGACCTCGCCCGCCTGGCCACCGCCTGCGGCCTGCGCACCGCGCCGGAGATGAGCCTGCTGGGCAAGACCCTGCTGCACCTGGAATCGGTGGTCGAGGCCCTGGACCCGGACCTGGACATGAAGCAGGTGGTCGAGGACCACCTGCAGGCGATGATGCGCAAGCGCCTGCGCAAATCGCTCTCGCCCGCCAGTCTGGCCAGCGAGATGATGGAGATGCAGGAGCTGGTGCGCGATGCGCCGCGCAAGCTCTCGAACGTGCTGTCGCTGCTGTCAGAGAACCGCCTGCAGATGCGCGTCACCGGCTTCGAGGAGTCGCACCTGCTGGAGAGCCTGCACAAGATCGGCAACCGCATCGCCGCCGGCGTGGTCACCGCGGCGCTGATCCTGGCCTCGGCGATGATGATGGACAACCCGGCCGGACCGCGGCTGTTCGGCTATCCGGCGATCGCGTTGCTGCTGTTCCTGACCGGCGCCGGGCTCGGCATCGCGATCGTGCTCAGCGCGCTGCTGGGCGACCGCCGCACGCGACGCGACGAACAGAGCGGGCCGCACTGACGCCTTGCTCCCCGGGTCTGGTTCTCAGAGCCGACCCTGGTTCGGCAGGGCGGGCCGCATCATCGGCGCGAGCCCTGCCCGCCTGCGCCACCCGTGCACGCCGATGAGAATCCTTCGCATCGGTTAGAATGACGGGGTTTCGTTCGAGTCCCGCCCCCGCATGTCCTCCGCCTTTGGCACCGAAACGGTGCTGGATGTCCGTCACTGGACGGACGACTATTTCAGCTTCACCACCACCCGCGACGAAGGCTTCCGCTTCGACAACGGCCAGTTCGTGATGATCGGACTGCAGACCGAGGCCAAGCCGATCCTGCGCGCGTACTCGATCGCCAGCGCCAACTGGGAGGAGCAGCTCGAGTTCTTCAGCATCAAGGTCGACCACGGCCCGCTGACCTCGCGCCTGCAGCACATCCGCCCGGGCGACGAGATCCTCGTCGGCCGCAAGCCGACCGGCACCCTGCTGATCCACGACCTGCACCCGGGCCGCAACCTGTTCCTGCTGGGCACCGGCACCGGCTTCGCCCCGTGGCTGTCGGTGATCAAGGACCCGGAAACCTACGAGCGCTTCGACAAGGTGGTGCTGACCCACGGCGTGCGCACGGCCAAGGACCTGGCCTATCGCGACTACATCCGCAACGAGCTGCCGCGCCACGAGTTCCTTGGCGAGCAGATCGCCGGGAAGCTGCTGTACTACCCCGCCGTCACCCGCGAGCCGTTCGAGCTCGATGGCCGCGACCAGCGCGGGCGCCTGACCGAGATGCTGGCCAGCGGCCGCATGACCGACGCCCTCGGCCTGCCGCCGCTCGACCCCGCGCACGACCGCGCGATGATCTGCGGCAGCCCGCAGATGCTGGCCGACTTCCGCCAGCTGCTCGATGCGCGAGGATTCGAGGCCGCGCCGCGGATCGGCACGCCGGGGCAGTACGTGTTCGAGCGCGCCTTCGTCGAGAAGTGAGCGCGGACGCACTACAATCGGGGCATTCCAGGGAGAACCACGCATGAAGATCCTCGTGACCGTCGACGGCAGCGACATCAGCAACCGCGCGCTCAAGTTCGCCGTCAAGCTGGCCAAGCAGTTCGAGAAACCCGCCACCGTGGCCGTGCTGCACGTCGACCCGCCGGTGTTCCCGGGCGTGGAGCGCCGCATCGGCCGCGACGCGGTGCGCAGCTACCACGCCGACAACCACGTGCACGCGTTCGAGCACGCGCGCAAGGCGCTGGCGCGGGCGAAGGTGGAGATCGAGGAAATCGGCGAGGTCGGCGAGATCGCCGAGACCATCCTCGCGGTGGCGCGCAAGCGCAAGATCGACCTGATCGTCATGGGCTCGCACGGCCGCAGCGCGGTCAAGGGCGTGCTGCTGGGCTCGGTCTCGACCAAGGTCATCGCCCAGACCGATATCCCGGTCACCATCGTCCGCTGATTGGTGGTCCACGCGGCTGCGGCGCAACGCCGCGGCCCTGCCCGCCCTTGCCGGCTCCGGCATGGCGGGCCCAGGTCACTCGCGCAGCGCGACCTCGATGTCGGCGCGCAGTGCATCGGGTTTCGTCGTCGGCGCATAGCGGCCGCGCACCTGGCCGTCGCGCCCGACCAGGAACTTGCTGAAGTTCCACTTGATCGCGCCGGTGCCGAGAAAGCCTGCCTTCTGCTGCTTGAGCCACG
>JAFAFY010000111.1 GCA_023423235.1 Pseudomonadota bacterium | reverse complement strand
CTCGCCCGAGGCCGAACCCTCCACCCACCTGTGGCGCGGCGCCCTGGCCACTGGCCTGGCGCCCGGCGATCACCGGGTCGATGTGCGCGCCTTCGACGACACCGGCGCGCCGCAGCAGGCGACGGTCGACTATCGGCTGGATACCTTCGAAGACTGAGCCGGCATTGCCGTGGACGCCATCACGGCAGTGCGATTGCGCGATCTGCGGGCCGCCGCGCGGTTCCCGAGGCGGATCGGTGCGTGGCGGGATGGCGGGTGCGACCATGGCCGCCGGCTCGCGGGCGTTTGCTGGCGCCCGGTCGGCACGATCTCTCGGTTCCTTTCCCCCGCGTGCAGGGAAGCTGCCCGAAGGGCGGATGGGGCGCCTCGCTCTCACCCCAACCCTCTCCCGCGTGCGCAAGGGGCGATACCGTGTTGCTGAGTGTTCGCGCCAATCAGGTGCCGGCTTGTCGCTGCGCACCCGCTGGCGGCAGCAAGCGCGCCGCGTGCTGTTGCGGTCGCTCAGCAAGCCCGAACAGCGTGAAGCCGGCAGGATGCGCTCCAGGTCGAGTTATGCGGCGTGGCAGCGGGCATCGCGCCGGCAATGGAGCACAAAAAACCGCCAGGAGCGGTTTTTGACATCGCGCAGCGATGGCCCGGAGGGTGGCCGCCAGGGACGGCGGGCCACAAAAAAACCCGCATCCTGGCGGGCTTTCCGGGTGGAGCGGGTGACCGGCTGGCGTGCACGCGGCTGGCGGGCGGTCGATGCGCTGGCTGGCTCGCGTCTGCTGGCTTGCGGCGCGCGGCGATTGTAGCCAGCCCATTTTTTCCGTGATGGAACAGGAATCACTCTCGTTTCAGTGGTTCCGGGCGGGTTTGCCCGTAGCGCCGCCCGCGGGTTTCAGGGCAGCGGGTAGGGATAGCTCGCGGGCGCGGTCCTGGGCAGCGCGGCCTGCCACTGTGCCAGGCGCGGGGCGATGCGGGTACCGATGTCGATGCCGGGCATCGAGCGCTGGTACCCGAGCTTGCCTTCGCGCTGCTTGATCGCGCGCTGTGCCAGGGCGAAGGCGGGGATGAAGCCGGTCTCGGCGTTCAGGCCGTCCAGCAGCCATGCGCGGCCGAAGAAGGTGATGGTGGACTCGGCGCCACAGCCGAACGAGGTGCGGTCGCCGCGCGCGGCGGTGATGACGACGGTATCGGGATCGCGCAGCGCCGGGACGAAACCACCCGAGTAACAGGCCGAGATCACCAGCACGCGGTTGACGATGCCGGCGGCATCGAGCGCAGCGCGCAGTTCGTCCGGCGTGACCGTCTCCTCGACCAGCGGCGGGAAACGCACCGCCAGTTCGTGTCCGGCGCTGCCATGCATGGTGAGGTAGAGCAGCAGCACGTCGTCGGAGGGCGTCATGCGCGCGCCGATCGCGGACAGGGCGTGGCGCAGGTTTGCCTGGGTCGCCAGCGGCCGGGGTGTCGCGTCCAGGCTGTCGGGGTGGTTGACCAGGGCAAGCGCACGTGTGCCCGCCGCAAGCCGGGGCGCCACCCGTTCGGTGAGGAACTCGACCTCGTTGCGAAACACGTCCTCGGTGCCGTCGCCGGCCACGCCCAGGATGTAGAGCGCAGGCTGGCCGGGCGTTCCCTGCGGCATCGCCGCGACGCGGCTGTCGATCAGGTCGCGGTCGCGCAGCGCGAGTGTTTCGCGCCTGGCATCGACGTCGGCGCCAGCGGCGATGTCCAACTGCGGCTTGGGGGATTGGGCCCCTGCCACCGCCGTCGCGCAGGCCAGCAGCAGCGCGAACCAGCAACGCGACACGCCCCGGCCGTGCATGCCGGGGCGTTGGTCCTGACCCGCGCCCCCGCACTGCGCGGCGCGCACGTCAGCGTTCCGACGGGCGCGCCGCCGGCGCGGTCGCGACCAGTTCCGGTGGGATCCGGTCGAAGCCGGTGACCCGAAGATGCCCGTTGGCCGCGGCGCCTTCGCGCGGCTCGGGATAGTCCTCGTGCCGGTCGATCAACACCGTGCGCATGCCGGCGTCGCGCGCGGCATCGAGTTCGGCCACCACGTCCGAGAGGAACACGACCTCACCTGCCGCGCAGCCCAGCGCCTCGGCGATGCGGCCGTAGCTGATGGCTTCGCGCTTGCCGCCGACCTCGGTGTCGAACCAGGCCGAGAACAGCCCGGTCAGGTCGCCCGCATCGCTGTGGCCGAAGAACAGCTTCTGCGCCGGCACCGAGCCCGAGGAGTACACCGCCAGGCGCTGGCCTTCGGCATGCCAGCGGCGCAGGGCCTCGGCGGCGTCGGGATAGATCGGCGCCTGGAAGTCGCCATTGCCGTAGCCGGCCTGCCAGACCATGCCCTGCAGCGCCTTGAGCGGCGCGAACTTGCGGTCGGCATCGATCCAGCCCTGCAGGGTCTCGACGATCACCGCGTCCTGGCAGATACCGCCGGCCTCGATCGCCGCGGCATCCAGCCAGCGCCGCACCTCGGGCTCGTCGCCATGGGCAGCGACGAAAGCGGGCAGGGCGCGGCGGGCGTAGGGAAACAGCACGTCCTTGACGAACGAGATGCTGCTGACGGTGCCTTCGATATCGGTCAGGATCATCGGATCGGATGCTTCAGGAAACGGACGCGGCATGATGCCATCGGGCACGCTGAATGGGCGATGCCCGCGGTGGTCGCCGCAGCGGCCCGGCCCGGTGACGGATCCGTACCGGCGCGGCGCGCTGCGATCGGCGCCCGCCCGCAGCGGCGGTCAGCCGCGGACGTCGGGCTCGTAGCGCGGGAACTTCTGCGCGATGTCCGAGCCGGTGAAATGCCCGACCCAGCCGTCGGGCTGCTCGAAGAAGCGGATCGCCACGAAGCGCGGTTCGCTGCCCATGTCGAACCAGTGGGTCACGCCGTCGGGCACGCCGATCAGGTCGTCCTTGACGCACTCGACCTCGTAGACCTTGTTGTCGACGTGCAGGGTGAACAGGCCGGCGCCATCGACGAAGAAGCGCACCTCGTCTTCGTTGTGATAGTGCTCGTCGAGGAATTTCTGCCGCAGTTCGTCGCGCTTGGGGTTGTCCGGCGCGATGCTGATGACATCGACGGTGTTGAAGCCACGCTCGGCGCTGATGCGGTCGATGTCGGTCTTGTAGGCGGCCAGTACTTCCTCCGGGCTGGCACCGGCCGCGACCGGCTGGCTTGCCTGCCAGCGCTCGAAGGTCACGCCGATCTTCGCCAGTTCGCGAGCGATCTCGTCGCCGTCGCGGCTGTCGAGCAGCGGCGTGTCGGGGGCGGTGTCGTCGAAAATACGCAGGCGGCTCATGGCAATGGGCTCGTGAGGACGTGGGGAGACCAGCCTAGCAGGCCGGTCCGCAGGGAACGTGGATCACAGCGGAACGCAGGTGTTCCAGTGGTGCGACGCAGGACGCGTTTGCAGGCGCGCCCGCCGGCACGGGCGTGGGCTGCGCGCTCAGAGGTCCGCGCCGAGTTTGCGCAGCGCCAGCTCGCACTGCAGCAGGAAGTCGAACGCCTCGAGATGGCGCCGCGCCTCGGCCATGTCGCGGCCCCAGGCGTACAGGCCGTGGCCGTCGATCAGGTAGCCCCACATCGGGCCCTGGTCGAGCAGCACCTCGACCTGCGCCGCCAGCGTCGGCATGTCCTGGCTGTTGGGCAGCACCGGCACGTCGATCGCGGTTTCGTGGGTGCTGTTGCCGCTGAAGGCCTTGAGCAGTTCGTAGCCGGCCAGCCGCACATGGCCGGCGCCGGCCCAGTAGCGCGAAGCCACGGTCTGGTTGGGCGAATGCGTGTGCAGGATGCAGCCGATGTCGGGGAAGCGCCGGTAGAGCTGGGTATGCAGCAGGGTTTCCGCGGAGGGGCGGTGGTCGCTGCCGACGGCCCGGCCGTCGAAATCGACGACCATGATGTCTTCCTCGTGCAGGCGCCCCTTGTCGCGGCCGGAGACGGTGATCGCGGCATGGCGGTCATCGAGTCGGCGCGAGAAGTTGCTGCTGGTCGCGGGGGTCCAGCCGGCCTGGGCCAGCTCGCGGATGTTGACGATCAGCTCGCCGGCCAGTTCGCGCAGGCGGTGGACGTCGTAGGGCGGGGGCGTGTGGGCACTCATGCGACGAGTTTAGCGCGCGCTGCCAGGCGCAGCGCGCATCGCCGGGCGGCAAGCGCAGGCGTGCCCTGTGTTTGCGCGCTCAGCGGCGCCAGCGCCAGCGCGGCGGTTCGCCCTTGAGCAGGCAGACCAGCAGCAACAGCGCGGTGGCCAGCGCGACGCCGGCCAGGAACAGGCCGGTTTGCCGTTCGGGCGGTGCGGCGACGCCGATCGCCACCAGCGCGGCGACGTACACGGCCAGCGTCAGCCAGCCCTGCCAGCGCCGCGGCGCACCCCAGCCCCAGCCGAAGGACTTGGCGGGAAACCAGTAGTCGCCATCGCTTTTCGGGCGCGACGCCGGGACATTGCGCTCGCGCCGGCCGTTCCCGCTCATGCCGGCCGGGTCCGGCGCGAGAAGCCGCGATAGGCCGCCCACGCCAGCAGGGCCACGATGATCGCGCCGACCAGGATGTCGGTATCGGTCGACCAGGCCAGCAGGCCGCAGGCGATCAGTGCGCCCATGCCCAGGGCGCGGTCGCTGCCGCTGGGGCGCCGCGACGCGGTGCCGAGCAGCAGGCTCAGGCCGGCGGCGGCGTAGGCCATGACCACCAGCGTGACCGCCATTTCGATGATGGTGCCGAACTGTTCGCCGACGGTCGGCGCCTGGGTCAGCACGGCGAGCGTGGTCATCGACAGCACCACGATCAACAGGCCCCAGCCGGCCGCGCCGTTTGGCCGCAGGCGGCCGAAGATCGCCGGCAGGAAGCCACGCTGCGCCGCGCGCGCGCCGGACTCGCCGGTCACCAGCATCCAGCCGCCAAGCGTGCCGGTGGCCTTGAGCGCGGCCGCGGCCGCGATCACCGGGATCGCCCAGGCGCCGAACATCTGCCCGGCCACCAGTGCGAACGGCGCGCTCGATGCCGCCATCTGCGCCGCCGGCACGATGCCCATCATCAGCACCGACGACACCAGGTAGATGACGCCGGCAATCAGGATCCCGCCAATGGTCGCGATCGGCACGTTGCGCTCCGGCTTGCGGACCACGCCGGCGACCATGGCCCCGGTCTCCAGGCCGACGAAGGCCCAGAACACCGGCGCCAGCGAGCTGAACACCACCGCGGCGTCGGAGCGCTCGGTCAGGTTCCAGCTGGCGCGGTAGATTTCCGCATCGAAGCTGCCCCAGCCGGCGAACAGCACCACCGCCACCGGCAGCAGCCCGAACACCACGCACATCGACTGGAAGCGTGCGATCGAGCGCGGACCCAGCAGGTTCAGCGCGAACATCAACCACAGCAGCGCGATCTGGCCGACCAGCCGCACGCTGCCGCTGTCGTCGATCGGCAGCAGGATCACCAGGTAGCCGAACGCGGCGACGGCGATCGCGTTGTTGCCGATCCACGACGACAGCCAGTACATGGTGGTGGCCAGGAAGCCCATGTCGCGCCCGAGCGCGGGGCGGATGTAGTCGTCGGGCGAGGTCAGGTCGGGATACTGGCGCGCGAGTCTTGCGAACGCGCCGCCCAGCGCGACCGCCAGCACCGTGCCCAGCAGCCAGGCGAAGGCGGTGACGCCGCCCACTTCCGCAAGCGAGGCCGGCAGCAGGAAGAATCCCGAGCCGATCATGTTGTTGGCGACGACGAAGGTCGCGAGCACGGGGCCGATCTTCTTGGCGGTAGCGGTCATGCGGGAGGGGTCGTCGAAATGGGTGGCAGACCTAGGGGCACGATGCAAGCGGCCCGCGAAGTGGCGGGCCGCGTGGGTGGAACGATCAGCGCTGCTGCTGGCGCAGCTTGCTATGGCGATAGCCGTACAGGAAGTAGATCGCAAAGCCGATCAGGGTCCAGCACAGCAGCACGATCCAGTTGAGCACCGGCATGATCGCCACCAGTCCCAGGCAGGCAAGCACGCCCAGCGTGCCGACGAGGTAGACCGCCGGCACGCGGAAAGGGCGGTGCAGCGCCGGCTGGGTGCGACGCAGCACCATCACGCCCAGGCACACCGTGGCGAAGGCGACCAGCGTGCCCATCGACACCACATCGCCCAGCAGCTGGATCGGCAGGAACGCCGCCATCACCGCCGCGACCAGCGCCACCAGCACCGTGCCTTTGTGCGGGGTGCGGAAGCGCTTGTGCACTGCGCCGAAGAAGCGCGGCAGCAAACCGTCCTGTGACATCGAATAGAAGATGCGCGGCTGGCCCATCAGCATCACCAGGATCACCGTGGTCAGGCCGGCGATCGCGCCGATCTCGACCAGCGTCTTGAGCCACAGCAGGCTGGGGTAGGCCTCCAGCGCGGTTGCGACCGGCTTGGCCGTGCCCAGCACGGTGTAGGGCACCATGCCGGTCAGCACCGCGGAGACCGCGATGTAGATCAGCGTGCACAGCAGCAGCGAGCCGAGGATGCCGATGGGCATGTCGCGCTGCGGATTCTTGACCTCCTGGGCCGCGGTGGAGACCGCGTCGAAACCGATGTAGGCGAAGAACACGATCGAGGCGCCGCGCAGCACGCCTTCCCAGCCGAAGCGGTCGCCGCCCTGGTTCTCGGGAATGAACGGCAGCCAGTTGTCGACGTTGACGTACTGCGCGCCGAAGGCCAGCAGCAGCAGGATCACCAGCACCTTGATCGAGACAATGATCGCGTTGGCAGTCGCCGACTGGGTGATGCCCACGTAGCAGAGGATGCCGACCGCGCCGATGATCAGCACCGCCGGCAGGTTGAACAGCGCGCCGGTGGTGACGAAGCGGCCGAACTCGCAGGCGCCCGCCTGCGCGGCCTCGTGGGTGCAGAAGTTGATCGGCGCCTGGGTGAGGGCTGCGGGCAGGTGCACCCCGAAACTCTCCAGGAAACTGACGGTATAGCCCGACCAGCCGACCGCAACCGTCGAGGCCGCGAACAGGTACTCCAGCACCAGGCTCCAGCCGACGAACCAGGCCAGTGCCTCGCCCAGGGTCGCGTAGGTGTAGCTGTAGGCGCTGCCCGATG